>NZ_JBBEOI010000092.1 GCF_037860755.1 Aquipuribacter hungaricus
CGCGCAGCAGGCCGGCCAGGCCCCCGCGCAGCCCGCCGGAGGCGTCCCCGGCGCGGCGTCCGGGGGACAGCCGGCGGCGGCGGGGGAGCAGTCCGGGGGTCCGGCCACCAGCACCCCCTGACCGGTCGTAGCCTCTTCCCATGGACGACCGCAGCTGGCGCAGCGCGCTCACCTCCCTCGTGCGCAGCGACGACGAGGTCGCCGCCCGGCGGCTGGCCGAGAGCTCGGGCCGCCACGGCGGCACGCCCGTCGACTCCCTGCCCGGGCGCTGCCGCGCGACCGTGTGCGGCACCCTGCGATCGGTCACCGTCGACCCGTCCGCGAACTGCTGCAGCGTGGAGGCCGAGCTGTTCGACGGCTCCGGCACCGTGCGGCTGCGCTGGATCGGCCGGGAGTCGATCGCCGGCATCGAGCCGGGCCGCCAGGTCCGGGTCACCGGCACCATGAGCCACTGCAGCGGTGGTAACCGCCTGATGTACAACCCGGCCTACGAGCTCCTCCCGCAGCGCCCGTGACGGCCCTGCCGCCGACGCCCCCGGCCTCGGCGCACGGCACCCCCGCCCCTGAGCCCCGGGTCGCCGCTGGGGCCCCAGTCGCCGCGGCGCCCGGCACCGCCGGTGGGCCGACCACGGTCGAGGAGGTCGTCCGCGCCGAGCTGCTCCGCGCGCTCGGCGGCTGGCGCGGCACGGTCGAGGCCGCGGTCCCCATCCTCGCCTTCGTCGTCGCGTGGACCCTCACCGACCAGCTGCGGACCTCCATCGCCGTCGCCGCCGCCGCGATGGCCGTCTTCGTCGTCGTGCGCCTGCTCCAGCGCCAGACGCTCGTCCACGTCTCCTCGGGCGTGCTCGGCCTCGTCGTGGCCGCCGTGGTCGCCTCGCGCACCGGCAACGCCAGCGACTTCTTCCTGCCGGGCATCCTCTACAACGCAGGCCTGGCCGTCGTCTTCGCCGCCTCGATGCTCGCGGGCTGGCCCGTCGTCGGCTTCATGTTCGGCGCCGTCACCGGGGACGTCACGGGCTGGCGCGGCCGGAGCGGGGTGCGGCGGCTGTTCCAGAAGCTCACCGCGGTGCTGCTGGCGAACTACGTCCTGCGCGTCGTGGTGCAGCTGCCGCTGTACCTGTCCGGGTCCGTCGTCGCGCTCGGCATCAGCAAGCTCGCGCTCGGCTGGCCCCTGCTCGGGGTGTCGGTGCTGGCGATCGGCGCGCTCCTGGCGGCCGGGCGGACCCCGCTCACCCCCGAGGACCTCGAGGCGCTGCAGGCCCGCACCGAGGAGCGCGAGGGCCAGGGCCCCCGTCCGGGCGCAGCGCCCCGCTGACCACGGCGACGCCGGGCCACCGGCGGCACCACCCGCCGGCCACGGGCCGGACGGGCAGCGTCTGGCGCGGGAGCGGTCAGGCGCCGGTGCGCCACGAGGCGAGCAGCCCCGCGAGCTCCGCCTCCTGGTCCGGCGTGGTGAGGACCATGAGCTCGTCGCCGGCCTCGACGGTGTCGTCGGGGGAGGGGGCGATGGGCCGGTGGTCGCGCACGATGCAGGTGAGCACCGTGTCCGGCGGCAGCGTGATGTCGCGGATCGCGGTCCCGGCCACGGGCGACTCCCGCGGCACCGTGAACTCGAACAGCGACGCCGAGCTCTGCTGCAGCTGGAACAGCCGCACCATCTCGCCGACCTCGACGGCCTCCTCGACGAGGGCCGTCATCAGGCGCGGCGTCGACACGGCGACGTCGACGCCCCAGGCGTCGTCGAACAGCCACTCGTTGCGCGGGTTGTTGACCCGGGCGACCACGCGCGGCACGCCGTACTCGGTCTTGGCGAGCAGCGACACGACGAGGTTGGCCTTGTCGTCGCCCGTGGCCGCGACGAGCACGTCGCAGGTGTCGAGGCGGGCCTCGTCGAGGGTCTCGATCTCGCACGCGTCGGCGTAGAGGAACTCCGCCCGCTCGAGGGTGTTCTTCATCCGGCCGGCCTTGGACAGCCGGTCGACGAGCAGCACGTGGTGGCCGTTGTGGATGAGCTCGCGGGCGATGGAGCGGCCCACGCTGCCCGCGCCGGCGATGACGACGCGCATCAGGCGCGCCCGGCCGGGGCGGCGGCGGCGTCGACGGCGGCGCGCCGCCGGTCGGCCTCGACGACGACGAACACCCGGTCGCCGTCCTGCAGCACGGTGTCCGAGCGGGGGATGACGGCCTGCCCGAGCCGGGTGAGGTAGGCGACGCGCACCTGCGTGGCGGCCTCGAGCCGGCGCACCTCCTGGCCGAACCAGCCGGCGTCCGGGGGCAGCTCGACGAGCGCGACGCGGCTGGCCTCGTCGGTCCACAGCGGCAGCGAGTCCGTCGGCAGCAGCTCGGCGATGATCTCGCGCGAGGTCCACGGCACCGTGGCCACGGTGGCGATGCCCAGCCGGCGGTACACCTCGGCGCGGCCGGGGTCGTAGATCCGGGCGACGACCTTGGACACCTGGTAGGTCTCCCGGGCGACCCGGGCGGCGATGATGTTGGAGTTGTCGCCGCTGGACACCGCCGCGAAGGCGTACGCCTGCTCGATGCCGGACTGCAGCAGCGTGTCCCGGTCGAAGCCCAGGCCCGGCACGGTCCGGCCGACGAAGTCCGGCCCCAGCCGGCGGAAGGAGTCCGGGTTCATGTCGATGACCGCGACGGAGTGCCCCTGGGCCTCCACGTCGTGCGCCAGACGAGCCCCGACCCGGCCGCAGCCCATCACCACGAAGTGCACGGGCGCCACGGTAGCGCCGCCCCCCGGCGCCCGCTGCGGCCCCGTCCTCGACCGTCGGGCCGCCGGAGCACCACCGCCTAGCATCTGCGCGTGAGCTCGCTGCTGACCGTGCCCAAGCGCCTGATCCTCGGGCGCGCACGACGCAGCGACCGCGCCGACGACACCCTGCTGCCCAAGCGGCTCGCCCTGCCGGTCTTCGCGGCCGACCCCGTGTCGTCGGTGGCCTACGCCACGCAGGAGCTGCTCGTCATCCTCGCCCTCGGCGGGACCGCGGCGCTGGTCCTCGCGCCGGAGGTCGCGGTGGCCGTGTGCGTCGTCGTCGCGGTGGTCGTGCTGTCCTACGGCCCGCTGGTCCGCGCCTACCCGGGCGGCGGCGGGTCCTTCGCCGTGGCCTCCCGCAACCTGGGCCCCCGGGCGGGCCTGGTCGCCGCGGCCGCGCTGCTGGTCGACTACACCCTCACCGTCGCCGTCAGCGCCGCCGCGGCCATCGACAACCTCGTCTCGGTGCTGCCCACGCTGGACTCCGCCCGGATCCCGCTCGCGGTCGCCGCGGTACTGCTCGTCATGGTCGTCAACCTGCGCGGGCGCCACGAGGCCGGGTGGTCGGCGATGGTCCCGGTCTACGCCTTCGTCGTCGTCATCGGCGTGCTCGTCGTCACCGGGCTCGTCCGCTGGGCGTCCGGGGACACCCCGACCGCGGCCAGCGCCGGCTTCGAGCTGGACCGCTCCACCGACCTCACCGCGGTCGCGCTCGCCCTCGTCGTGCTCCGCTCCTTCGCCGGCGGCGGCGCGGCGCTGGCCGGGGTGGACGCCATCGCCAACGGCGTCCCGGCGATGCGCTCGCCGAAGGGGCGCAACGCCGCGCTCACCCTGGTCGGGGTCGGCGCCACCACCGTGCTGCTGTTCGGCGGCGTGCTCGCCCTCGCCGTCGTCAGCGGCGTCACCGTCGCGCGCGACTCCTGCGACCTGCAGGGCCTGCCGACCGACTGCGCCCGCTTCACCCAGCAGACGGTGCTCGCCCAGCTCGCGGAGGCGGTGTTCGGGCCCGGCAGCATCGGCGCGGTGCTCGTCGCCGTGGTCACGGTCGCGGTGCTGCTCGCCGCGGCCAACAGCGCCTTCAACGGCTTCCCGCTGCTCGCGGCCACCCTGGCGGACTCCGGCTACCTGCCGCGCCAGCTGGCCCGCCGCGGCGACCGCCTCGCGCACAGCAACGGCATCCTCGTGCTCGCCCTGGGCGCGGTCGCGGTGCTGCTCGTGCTCGAGGCGCGGGTCGGCCCGCTGCTCGACCTCTACCTGGTCGGGCTCTTCACCTCCTTCACCCTGGCGCAGGTCGGGATGGCCCGGCACTGGGGGACCCGGCTGCGCACCGCGCGCCGCGCGGACCGCCGGGCACCCGTGGCCGGCCGGGCCCTGGCCGTGCTCGCCGCGGTGTGCACCGGCTCGGTGCTGGCGGTGCTCCTCGTCGTCAAGGTGCCCAACGGCGCCTGGGCCTCGGTGCTCGTCATGGTGCTGCTCGGCCTGGCCATGCACCGCATCCACCGCCACTACGACGAGGTCGCCGAGGAGGTCGCGCTGCCCGAGGGCGAGGGACCCGAGCCGATGCCGGCCCGGGTGCACGCCGTCGTCCTCGTGTCCCGGCTGCACCGCCCGGTCACCCGGGCGCTGGCCTACGCCCGGGCGACCCGGCCCTCGACGCTGGAGGCGGTCACCGTGGCCACCGACCCGGCCGCGGCGCGCGAGCTCAGCGAGGAGTGGGCCCGGCGCCGGGTGACCGTGCCGCTGCGCGTGCTGGACTCCCCGTTCCGCGAGGTCACCCGGCCGCTCACCGAGCACGTCCGCCAGCTGCGCGCCCGCGGCCCCCGCGACGTCGTCACGGTGTTCCTGCCGGAGTACGTGGTCGCCCACTGGTGGGAGGCGCTGCTGCACAACCGGTCCAACCTGTGGCTGCGCGCCCGGCTCGCGGCCACCCCCGGCGTCATGGTGGTGAGCGTCCCCTGGCAGCTGGCCTCCGCGGTGGCCGACGGCGACCTCGCCGCGCGCGCGGCGGGGGAGCGGACCCTGGTCCAGGAGGCCGCCCGCACCGGCGCCGCCGACAGCGACCGCCGGCCGCACGCGTGAGCCAGGACCTCGGTCGCGACGGGGCCGACCGCACCGGCCCCGCGGACCAGGCCGGACCCGACGACCGGCCGGGGGCGGCGCCGGACGACGGCCTGCTCACCCTCACCGCCGGGCCCGTGGCCCACGGCGGCCACGTCGTCGCCCGCGTCGGCGACGCCCCCGACGGCCGGGTGGTCTTCGTCCGTCACGCCCTGCCCGGCGAGGTCGTCCGGGTCCGGCTCACCGACGCCGGCGAGGGCCGGAGCTTCTGGCGCGGCGAGGCCGTCGAGGTGCTCGAGGCCAGCCCCCACCGGGTGCAGCCGCCCTGCCCGTACGCCCACCCCGGCGGGTGCGGCGGCTGCGACCTGCAGCACGTCGAGCTCACCGAGCAGCGCCGGCTCAAGGCGGCGGTCGTCACCGAGCAGCTCGTCCGCCTCGGCGGCGTCGACCCCGAGCAGGTGCTCGGCGGCCCGGTCGTCGTCCAGGCGCTGCCGGAACCCGGCCGGGCACCGGGGGAGGAGACGGGCCTGGGCTGGCGGACCCGGGTCCGCTACGCCGTCGATCGCTCCGGTCACCCGGGCTTCCACCGCCACCGCAGCCACGACGTCGTCCCGGTCACCCGCTGCCCGCAGGTGACCGACGCTGTCGACGCGGTGGGCGTCACGCGCCTGCCGTGGCCGGGCGTCTCCGGGGTGCAGGTGTCCTCCGGCGACGACGGCGCCGTGGTGCGCGCCGAGCACGGCCCCCGCCGGACCCGGCTGCCGCGGGTGGACGCCCTCGGCCTGGTCGGGGGCACCGAGGACCGGCCCGAGCGGGTGGCCGGGCGCACCTGGGTCCGCCACGACGTGCCCGGTGCCGGCCGGCTGCGGGTCGGCGTCGACGGGTTCTGGCAGGCGCACGCCACGGCGGCCGAGACCTTCGTCGCGCACGTCCGGCGCCACGCGGGCGTCCGCCCCGGCGACACCGTGCTCGACCTCTACGCCGGGGCCGGGCTGTTCACCGTCGCCCTGGCCGGCGACCTGGGGGACGCCGGCGAGCTGGTCGCCGTGGAGTCCGACCGGGGCGCGGTCGCCGACCTGCGCCGCAACGTCCACGCCGCCCCGGCCGTCCGGGTGGTCCACGACCGGGTCGAGCGCGCGCTGCGCGGCAGCGACGTCCCGGCCGCCGCCGACGTCGTCGTCCTCGACCCGCCGCGCGCGGGCGCCCGCTCCGCCGTGGTGTCCGCGGTCGTCGCCCGGGGCCCCCGCGCGGTCGTGCTCGTCGCCTGCGACCCGGCCTCCCTGGGGCGCGACACGGCGCTGCTGCAGGAGCGCGGCTACCGGCTGCGGGCCCTCGAGGCGATGGACGCCTTCCCCATGACCCACCACGTCGAGTGCGTCGCCCTCTTCACCCCCGAGGCCCCCGCCTGATATCTTGACGTCAAGAGATCTCCTGTCTGTCCGCCCGTCGCGCGCTGCGGCAGGATGGGCAGCCGCGAGACCGGTACGAGCACGGACGACGACGCCGAGAGGGACTCCCATGACCGCAGGCCAGCACCCGGACAGCTTCAGCTCCCGCAGCACGCTCGAGGTGGCGGGGACCACGTACGACTACTACCGCCTCGACGCGGTCGAGGGTGCGGCGGACCTGCCGTTCAGCCTCAAGGTCCTGCTGGAGAACCTGCTGCGCACGGAGGACGGGCTCAACGTCACCGCCGACGCCGTCCGCGCCCTCGGCGGCTGGCAGGCCGACGCCGAGCCGGACGTGGAGATCCAGTTCACCCCCGGCCGCGTGGTCATGCAGGACTTCACCGGCGTGCCCTGCATCGTCGACCTGGCCACCATGCGCGAGGCCGTCGTCGACCTGGGCGGCGACCCGGCGAAGGTCAACCCGCTCGCCCCCGCCGAGCTGGTCATCGACCACTCGGTCATCGTCGACAGCTTCGGCACCCCGGACTCCCTCGAGCTCAACATGGCCGTGGAGTACGAGCGCAACCGCGAGCGCTACCAGTTCCTGCGCTGGGGCCAGACCGCCTTCAGCGACTTCGTCGTCGTGCCCCCGGGCGTCGGCATCGTCCACCAGGTCAACCTCGAGCGCCTCGCGCGCGGCGTGATGACCAAGGAGGTCGACGGCCGGACCGTGGCGTACCCCGACACCCTGGTCGGGACCGACTCCCACACCACGATGATCAACGGCATCGGCGTGCTCGGCTGGGGCGTCGGCGGCATCGAGGCCGAGGCGGCCATGCTCGGCCAGCCGGTGTCCATGCTCATCCCGCGCGTCGTCGGCTTCCGGCTCAGCGGCGAGATCCCCGTCGGCGTCACCGCCACCGACGTCGTCCTCACCATCACCGAGCAGCTGCGCCGCCACGGCGTGGTCGGCAAGTTCGTCGAGTTCTACGGCGAGGGCGTCGCGGCCGTGCCGCTGGCCAACCGGGCGACCATCGGCAACATGAGCCCCGAGTTCGGCTCCACCTGCGCGATCTTCCCGGTCGACGAGGTGACCACGGAGTACCTGCGCCTCACCGGGCGCAGCGAGCAGCAGGTCGCGCTCGTCGAGGCCTACGCCCGCGCGCAGGGGATGTGGCACGACCCGTCCGCCGAGGGCTACACCGAGCCGCGCTTCAGCGAGTACCTCGAGCTGGACCTGTCGACCGTGGTGCCGAGCATCGCCGGCCCCAAGCGTCCCCAGGACCGGATCGCCCTGTCCGACGCCCGCGAGGGCTTCCTCTCCGTGCTGCCCGACTACGCGGGCGACGCCGACCAGACCCAGGACGGCGGCGTCACCACGCTGGCCGACCAGGCCTCGGTCGAGAGCTTCCCGGCCTCCGACGCGCCGTCGATCACCCCCGGTGCCGCCGACGACGAGCCCGCGCCGGGCGAGGCGACCGGCAGCCAGGTGCCCGCGCAGACCCGTGCCAGCCGGCCGACGAGCGTGCGGATGGCCGACGGCACGACGACCGAGATCGACCACGGCGCCGTCGTCATCGCCGCGATCACCTCGTGCACCAACACGTCCAACCCGACCGTCATGGTCGCTGCGGCGCTGCTGGCCAAGAAGGCCGTCGAGCGCGGCCTGGACCGCAAGCCGTGGGTGAAGACCTCGCTGGCCCCCGGCAGCAAGGTCGTCATGGACTACTACGAGAAGGCCGGCCTGACGCCGTACCTGGACAAGCTCGGCTTCAACCTCGTCGGCTACGGCTGCACCACGTGCATCGGCAACTCCGGCCCGCTGCCCACCGAGGTCAGCGAGGCCGTCCAGGCCAACGACCTGGCCGTGGTCAGCGTGCTGTCGGGCAACCGCAACTTCGAGGGCCGGATCAACCCCGACGTCAAGATGAACTACCTCGCCAGCCCCCCGCTGGTCGTCGCCTACTCCCTGGTCGGGACCATGGACTTCGACTTCGACAGCGAGCCGGTCGGCACCGCCACCGACGGCAGCCCGGTCATGCTCGCCGACATCTGGCCCTCCCCGGAGGAGGTCCAGCAGGTCATCGACTCCACCATCGACCTGCAGATGTTCGCCGACGGGTACGCCGACGTCTTCGCCGGCGACCAGCGCTGGCAGTCCCTGCCCACGCCCGAGGGCGACACCTTCGCCTGGGACGCCGGCAGCACCTACGTGCGGAAGCCCCCGTACTTCGACGGCATGTCCATGGACCCGGCGCCCGTCGCCGACGTCACCGGCGCCCGGGTGCTCGCCCTGCTCGGGGACTCCGTCACCACCGACCACATCAGCCCCGCCGGCGCCATCAAGCCGGGCACCCCGGCCGCGGCCTACCTCGAGGCCAACGGCGTCGCGCGCACGGACTACAACTCCTACGGCAGCCGCCGCGGCAACCACGAGGTGATGATCCGCGGCACCTTCGCCAACATCCGGCTGCGCAACCAGCTGCTCGACGGGGTCCAGGGCGGCTACACCCGCGACTTCACCTCCGGCGGGGGGCAGGCGTTCATCTACGACGCCGCCCAGCACTACGCCGAGGCCGGCACCCCGCTCGTCGTCCTGGCGGGCAAGGAGTACGGCTCGGGCTCCAGCCGCGACTGGGCGGCCAAGGGCACGGCGCTGCTCGGGGTCACGGTCGTCGTCGCCGAGAGCTTCGAGCGGATCCACCGCTCCAACCTCATCGGGATGGGCGTCCTGCCGCTGCAGTTCCCGGCGGGGGAGTCCGCGGCGTCGCTCGGGCTGACGGGCACGGAGACCTTCGACGTCACCGGCATCACCGCGCTGCAGGACGGGACGACGCCGCGCACGGTCCGCGTCGTGGCACGGTCCGAGGCCGGCGAGGAGACGTCGTTCGACGCCGTCGTCCGGATCGACACCCCCGGCGAGGCCGACTACTACCGCAACGGGGGAATTCTCCAGTTCGTCCTGCGGAGCCTCGCCCGCGCCTGAGATGAACGGGCCGCGACGGCCCGGGGACAATTAGTTGCGTGACCACACCGTTATCTATAGGTGCTGGTCAGGCGTGTGTTCCCGGGCCTAGCGTCGGGCCACCCCCGCAGGGGTCCCGACGGTCGCGGCGCTCGTTCGTGCCGCCCCAGAGGTGCAATGACGCATCCAGGAGGCAACAACAGATGAACACTCGACGCGCGGTCGTGGCCGCGACCGGAATGACGCTGGCCCTCACGGTGGCGGCGTGCGGTGGCGGTGGCGGCACCGCCGCGGAGTCCACGGCCGACGCCGCGGGCGGCGGCAGCACCGGCGAGGCCTCGGCCCCGGCGGACGAGGGCTCCGAGCCCGCCGCGGGCGGGGGCGAGGGCGGCACCGTCGGCGTCATCCTCCCCGACACCGCCAGCTCGGCCCGCTGGGAGAGCGCGGACCGGCCGTTCCTGCAGGAGGCGTTCGACGCCGCCGGCGTGACCGCCGACATCCAGAACGCCAACGGCGACACCGCTGCCTTCCAGACCATCGCCGACGGCATGATCAACGCCGGGGTGGACGCGCTCCTCATCGTCAACCTCGACTCCGAGACCGGGACCGCCGTCATCTCCGACGCGGCCGCGGCCGGCATCCCCGTCATCGACTACGACCGCCTCACCCTGGGCGGCGGCGCCGACTACTACGTGTCCTTCGACAACGTCGCCGTCGGCACCACCATCGGCGAGGGCCTGGTGACCTGCCTGCAGGACGCCGGCACCACCGAGGGCGACGTCGTCCTCCTCAACGGCTCCCCGACGGACAACAACGCCACCCTGTTCAAGCAGGGCTACGAGGCCGCCATCACCGAGGCCGGCTACGGCATCGCCGACGACCAGGACGTGCCGGACTGGGACAACACCCAGGCGGGCACCATCTTCGAGCAGATCTTCACCAGCACCGGCGGCAGCTTCGTCGGCGTGGCCGCGGCCAACGACGGCCTCGGCGGCGCCGCGGTCTCCGTCCTCGAGCGCAACCAGCTCGCCGGCCAGATCCCCGTCACCGGCCAGGACGCCACCGACGAGGGCCTGCAGCGTGTGCTCCTCGGCACCCAGTGCATGACGGTCTACAAGGCCGTCCGCGCCGAGGCCGAGGCGGCCGCCGAGCTCGCCATCGCCGTCATCGGCGGCGACACCGCGGCGGCCGACGGCCTCGCCACGGGGAGCACCGACGACAGCGTCACCGGCGAGGCCGTCCCCTCGGTCCTCCTGGAGCCGCAGGCCATCTTCCGCGACAACGTGCAGGACGTCGTGGCCGACGGCTACACCACGGCCGAGAACCTCTGCACCACGCCCGAGCTCCAGACGGCGTGCGACGAGGTCGGCGTCGAGTAGGCACCAGCAGCGCGGGTGACGGGGGTCGTGGCTCAGCCACGGCCCCCGTCACCCTGTGCCCCCACCCTCGACCCGGTCACGCCCAGGAAGGGACAGACATGGCAGGAACGCAGCCGCTGCTGCAGCTGAAGAAGGTGGACAAGCACTTCGGTGCCGTCCACGTGCTCAAGGGGGTGGACCTCGAGGCCTACTCCGGCGAGGTCACCGCGCTGGTCGGCGACAACGGCGCCGGCAAGTCCACCCTCGTCAAGTCCGTCGCCGGCATCCACGGCTTCGACGGAGGGGAGTACCTGTTCGAGGGCAGGCCCGTGGAGGTGACGAGCCCCAAGCAGGCCAACGCGCTCGGCATCGAGGTCGTCTACCAGGACCTCGCGCTGTGCGACAACTTGGACGTGGTCGCCAACATGTACCTGGGCCGCGAGAGCACCTCCGGCGGGATGATCGACGAGATCACCATGGAGCGCAGCGCCACCGAGACCCTGCGGGGCCTGTCGGTGCGCACGCTCAAGTCGGTCCGGGCGCCCGTGTCCGCGCTGTCCGGCGGGCAGCGGCAGACCGTGGCGATCGCGCGTGCGGTGCTGTGGAACTCCAAGCTCGTCATCCTCGACGAGCCCACCGCCGCCCTCGGCGTCGCCCAGACCGAGCAGGTCCTCCAGCTGGTCCGCCGCCTCGCCGACAAGGGCCTCGCGGTGATCCTCATCAGCCACAACATGAACGACGTCGTCCGCGTGGCCGACCGCGTGGTCGCCCTGTACCTCGGGCGCACCGCCGCGCAGGTCAAGGCCTCGGAGAGCTCGACGAGCCAGATCGTCGAGCTGATCACCAGCGGGCGCAGCGGCGACATCGGCCTCACGGCCGAGGAGAGCGGGGCGGTCGCGTGAGCACCCAGGCCGGCAGCCCTCCCGCCGCGGCGGTCGAGGAGCCCGTGGAGACCGGCGGCCTCCGCCGGGCCGTGGGCGACTACGTCGCCAAGGTGCGGTCCGGCGACATCGGCTCGCTCAGCTCCGTGCTGGGCGTCGTCGTCCTCGTCATCCTCTTCACCGTCCTCAACCCGGGCATCTTCGACACCCCCCGCAACTTCGCCAACCTGCTCAACCAGTCCGCCGCGGTGATCTTCATCGCCATGGGGCTGGTGTTCGTCCTCCTGCTCGGCGAGATCGACCTGTCCGCCGGCTACACCGCGGGCACCTCCGCGGCCGTGCTCGGCGTGCTCCTCAGCCAGGGCGCGCCCTGGTGGGTCGCCGTCCTGGCCTGCCTGGCCACCGGCGCGCTCATCGGCCTGCTCATCGGCCTGCTCGTGGCCCTGCTCGGCATCCCGTCGTTCGTCGTCACCCTGGCGGCGTTCCTGGGCCTGCAGGGCGTGCTGCTGCTCGTCATCGGCAACGGCGGCACCATCCCCGTCCGCGACCCCGTCATCCTGCGGCTGATGAACAGCAACCTGCCGGTCTGGGGCGGCTGGGTGTTCTGGGCGCTCGTCGTCGGCGGGTTCGTCGTCCTCGGCCTGGTCAACCAGGCCCGCCGCCGCCGGGCGGGGCTGCCCACCGGCAACACCACGCTGTTCTGGGCGGGGGCCGTGGGTCTCGCCGTCCTGCTCGCCGTGGCGGTCTACGTGCTCAACCTGGAGCGCGCCGTCAACGTCGACATCAGCTCGCTGCGCGGCGTGCCGGTGGTCGTGCCGGTCGCCGCCCTGTTCCTCGTCGGGCTCGCGTTCGTCCTGGACCGCACCCGGTTCGGGCGCCACGTCTACGCCGTCGGCGGCAACGCCGAGGCCGCGCGCCGCTCGGGCATCAACGTGGCGCGGGTCCGCATCGCCTGCTTCATGATCGGCTCCACGATGGCCGCGGTCGCGGGGATCCTGCTCGCCTCCCGCGACAACAGCATCTCGCCCAGCACCGGCGGCGCGCAGACCCTCCTGTTCGCCGTCGGGGCGGCCGTCATCGGCGGCGTCTCGCTGTTCGGCGGCAAGGGCAAGGTCCACAACGCGATCCTCGGCGGGCTCGTCATCGCCGTCATCGCCAACGGCCTGCCGCTGGTGACCAGCGAGGCCGGCATCCAGTTCGTCGTCACCGGGGCGGTCCTCCTGCTCGCCGCGAGCGTCGACGCCATCTCCCGGCGCAAGGCCGTCGTCACGAGATAGCGCCCGTCCGGGCGTCCCCCGGACGGTCCACCCAGCAGCTGCCACGCCCCGGCGGAATCCCGGGGCGTGGCATGCTGTTGGGGCAAGTGCACGAGCGTGCTCCGGGGTCGGTGAAAACCCGAACCGGCGGTGACAGTCCGCGACCCGACCGCAGCCAGCGGCCGGTTGACCTGGTGGAACTCCAGGACCGACGGTGACAGTCCGGATGAGAGGCGCACGCGACGGGTCAGGTCTGCCCTGCCCGAGCCACGGGACCTGTGTGCCCGTCCGACCCCCGGAGTCGCACCGACGACGACCGAGGGAGCACAGCACCGGTGAGCGAACCGCACGCGGGCCCGACCACCCGGGAGACCGGGGCCATGGGCCGTGCGCTGGAGCTGGCCGCCCGCGGCCCCTCCCGCGGGGCGAACCCCCGGGTCGGCTGCGTCCTGCTCGCGCCCGACGGCCGCGTCCTCGGCGAGGGCCACCACCGCGGCGCGGGCACCGCCCACGCGGAGGTCGACGCGCTCGCC
>NZ_JBBEOI010000093.1 GCF_037860755.1 Aquipuribacter hungaricus
GAGCAGGGCCGCCGCCGGGACGGCCTCGGGAGGCACGGCCGCCGTCACGCGCGGTCCCCCGGCCCGGACACGGGCGCCCCCGCGCCCCTCGTCCGGCCCACGGCGCGCCGGTCGACGGAAGGCTGGGGGCACACGGTGACGTTAGGCGGGCGCGGGTGTGCCGCGCACCCGGGCGGGGTATCCCTCCGGAGCGCTCCCAGGGTGCGCGCTGACGACGAGAGACGGACGATCCAGACGTGATGCTGCTCAGACTGCCCGGTACCTACCCCGCCCAGGGGGACACGCACCTGCTCGCGGCCACCCTGCGACGACGAGGGCTGGCCGAGGGCCGGCGCGTGCTCGACCTCTGCACCGGCACGGGCGCCCTCGCCCTGGCCGCGGCGGAGGCCGGCGCCCGCGAGGTGGTGGCGGTCGACCTGTCCCGCCGCGTCGCCTGGAACGCCCGGATCAACTCGGCGCTGGCCCGCGCCGGCCTCGACGTCCGCACCGGGGACCTCTTCTCCCCCGTCGCCGGCGAGACGTTCGACCTCGTCACGGTCAACCCGCCCTACGTGCCGGCCGCCAGCGACGAGCTGCCCCGCCACTCCATCGCCCGGTCCTGGGACGCGGGCGTCGACGGCCGGGCGCTGCTCGACCGCATCTGCGCCGGCGTCTCCGCGGTGCTCGCCCCCGGCGGCACCCTGCTGCTCACCCACTCGGTCCTCGCCGACGAGCAGCGCACCCTGGAGCAGCTCGAGGCCGCCGGCCTGGAGGCCGAGGTCGTCGAGCGCGTCGAGGAGCCCTTCGGCCCCGTCATGCGCCGCCGCGCGGAGATGCTGCGCCGCCGTGGCCTGCTGACGCCGGGCCAGCAGTCCGAGGAGCTCGTCGTCATCGAGGCCCGCGTCCGCGACGCGGCCACCCTGGAGCACGCGGGCGACACCGGCAGGGACCGTGCCGACGACGCCGCCTGAGCCCGCGCGCGGGCGCGTCGTCATCACCGCCGACGGTCCCGTGCTCGTCCCTGGCCCCGTCGAGGTCGTCACGGCCGACGGCACCCGCGCGTACTCAGACCGCCCCGTCACCGCCCTGTGCGTCTGCGGCCAGAGCGGCCGCTACCCGTTCTGCGACACCAGCCACCGACGCAGGGTCCGCTCTGCGCACCAGGAGGACGCATGACCGCCACCACCACCACGCCCGGGCCCGTCGCCACCGCCGGCCCCTCGGGCCCGCCGCTGCCCGGTGCCCGCGGCCCGCTGTCCACCGCGGTGCTCGACCGGCTGCTGGGCGGCGACCTCGTCGTCCCTGACGGCGTCACCGGCGCGGACCCCTACGGCGAGGACCTGCAGCTCGCGCTGTACCTGTCGTACGAGCTGCACTACCGCGGCTTCGCGGGCGTCGACGACGACCTGGAGTGGGACCCGGAGCTACTGCGTCTGCGCCGGGCCATGGAGGACGTGTTCCTCGCCGCGCTGCGCCGCGACGTGCCCGGCGGGGACGACCTGCCCGGCACCATCGACCCGCTCCTGGTCGAGGACCTCGACGCCCAGGGCGTCTCGCACCACCTGCGGCGCCGGGGCGAGGTGTGGCAGGTGCGCGAGTACATCGCCGCCCGCTCGCTGTACCACCTCAAGGAGGCCGACCCGCAGGCCTGGGTCATCCCGCGGCTGGAGGGCGAGGCCAAGGCCGGCCTCGTCTCCGTCGAGCACGACGAGTACGGCGCAGGCCGCGGCGACCGCATGCACGCCCGGCTGTTCGCGGACATGATGCGCGAGCTGGGGCTGTCCGACGCCTACGGCGCCTACCTGGACGTCGCCCCGGCCGAGGTGCTGGCCGAGGTCAACCTCATGTCGATGGTCGGGCTCCGGCGCTCGCTGCGCGGCGCCCTGGTCGGGCAGTTCGCCGTCGTGGAGCTCACCAGCTCGCCCGGCTCAGAGCGGCTGGTGCGGGCCGCCGAGCGGCTCGACCTCGGCCCGGCCACGGTCGGCTTCTACGCCGAGCACGTCGAGGCCGACGCCGTCCACGAGCAGGTCGTGCGCCACGGCATCATCGCCCCGCTCGTCGAGCAGGACCCCGCCATGGCCGCCGACGTCGTGTTCGGCATGCAGGCCGCGCTGCTGCTCGACGAGCGGCTGTCCGAGCGGGTCATGGGGTGCTGGTCCGAGGGTCGGTCGCTGCTCCGGGGACCGCTGCCCGAGGCCTGAGCCCGCGCACCCGTGCACCGAGGGACGCCGGTCTGCGCCGGCGTCCCTCGGTCCATGTCTAGCCGGTGACGACCGTGGACCCGCCCGCCAGCACCTCGACACGCACGTCGCCCGCGCCGCCCGCGGTCGTGCTGACGACCTGGCCGGTGGCGTCGAGCACCGAGACGACGACCGGGTCGTCCCCGGGGGCGTCGACGACGACGGTCCGGGTCGTGGTGGCCACGGAGTGCAGGAGCACCGTGCCGCCGTCGGCGCCGTCGAGCACCAGGCGGGACACCAGCGGCGTGAGGAGCACCGCGTCCACCCGGGCGGCGGACGCACCGCGGCCGGTGGCGGTCGCCGTCACCGATGTCGCCCCTGCGTCGAGGGTGCGCACCATGGTCGTCGGCAGGATCGCGCCGGGGGCCTCGGTGACGCCCTGGACGCCGCCGCTGCCGGTCCGCAGCACGCCGAGCGGGGACCCCGCCGACGAGACCCGCAGCACGGGCGAGCGCCGGTCGGTGACGAGGTCCACCACCGGCTGCACGAGCCGGGGCTGGTCGTCGGCTGCGACGGACCACGTCACCGACGAGCCGCCCGTCATGGCCAGGTAGGACCCGCCGCTCCACTGCGACTCCCCCGTCCACGCCGAGGCGGGCGTGACGACGGTGGCGCCGGGGGCGGTCGCGGACTCCGCCTCGACCCAGGTCGTGCCGTCGATCTCCACCAGCGCGGTGGACGACAGGGCGATGTCGCGGACCTCGGGCCGGGCGTCGAGGGCCAGCATGCTCAGCAGCCCGTGGATGGTCGACTCGGCACCGGAGTTGCGGTTGACCACGCCGTCGGCGCTGAGGCCGTCGTAGGTGCGCCCGGTGGCGGGGTCGTACATCGGCTGGCCGGCCCGGTTGGCGCCGAAGTACCAGGACGCCGTGATGCCGGCCATGGTGTCCAGCGCGGGGCGGTCCGCGGCGTCGGCCACGGCGACGAGCGACTGCACGCGGGAGTCCACGCCGTAGGCGATCTGCGTGAGGTCGCCGGGCACCGGGAGCCAGCCGTTGACCGGCCCGGTCGAGGTGAGCAGGTGCGGGGTGAACACCGCGGCGTCCTCGACGGCGGCGGGCAGCAGGTCGTCGCGGTCGAGCGTGGTGGCGGCCACGGCGAGCGCGGCGGGCATCTGCGAGGCCCAGGCGTGCCAGAACGAGCGGGTGTGGGTCCAGGGCAGCACAGCGCCGTAGGGCCACTGCCGGGCGTCCCCGGCGGACATCGCGGCGATCCCCTCCGCCAGCTGGGCGGTCGCGGTGGCCGCGCGCGCGGCCACCGGGTCGCCGGCGGGGGCTGCCTCGACGAACGCGGCCAGGCCGAGGACGGCCTCGGCGCTGGCGTCGGCCCCGTCGACGACCAGCCACGCCGGGACCCGGACACCGTCGGCGACCTCGTAGGTGCCGTAGGCGTCGAGCACCTGCCGCTCGAGCGCGGCCAGGGACAGGTCCATCCGGTCGTGGAGGAAGGCGGCGAACGCGGGGTCCTCCTCGGCGAAGGCGGCGTAGCCCTCGCCCAGGGCCCAGACCGTCCGGGCCAGCCAGTACGACTCCTCGGAGTCGCTGGGGTCGGGCAGCTCGACCGGCTCGGGGCTCGGCTCGAGCGTGCCGTCGGGCTGCATCCACAGCACGACGTTGCCGGCGTCGGGACCGGTCACGGTCTGCAGGTAGGTGGTGCCGCGCAGCAGCTGGTAGGCGCGCTCGCGGCTGTCCTCGTCGCCGGTCTGCTCCCAGTGGCGCAGGTAGACCACGGCGGCGCGGGTGAGGTCGTCGGCGTTGAACGCCCCCTGGCCCCAGGTGTCGGTCGCGGCGTCGTACGGCCCGCCGCCGACGCGCTCGTACACGTCGCCGTCGCGGCGGTCGGCGTAGGTCCACAGCACACCCACCTCCGGCTCCTCGGCGAGCCGGTACGTGGTGTGGCCCTCCTGGTCCGGCGGGTCGACGGTGTCGCCGAGGAAGTCGATGTGGTCGAGCGTCGTCAGGGGCTCGTCGGAGCCGGGCGCCGGGGCTGCGACGGCGGGGCCGGCGACCACCCCCGGCACGAGGAGGCCGGCGACGAGGACCGCCCCCAGCAGCGGGGCGAGGGCACGGGGTCTGCGCAGGGTCATGGCGGTCAGCTCTCCTGGTGCTCGGTGGGGCCGGACGGTGCGGTCGTCACGGTCGGGGCGTCGGTGCCCTCGACCCGGTCGAGCCGGGCGACGCCGATGGTGGAGTCGGCCATCCCGTAGAAGACGTAGCGCTGCCCGTCGACCTCCTCGATCGCGGTCGGGAAGACGACGTTCGGCACGGTGCCGCTGCGCTCGGCGTCGGTCTCGGGCGCGAGCAGGGGCACGTCGGTGCGGGCGAGGACCACGGCGACGTCGTCGGGGTCCAGCAGCATCGCGCCGGCGGCGTAGCGGACGTGCTCCTGGGGCGCCCATCCCTCGGCGATCTCGCCGGTGACGCCGTGGTGCAGCAGCAGCCAGCCCTCGGGGACGCGGACCGGGGGCGGCCCCGCGCCGATCTTGGTGACCTCCCACGGGTGCTCGGACAGGGCGACCTGCCGGTGGTCCCGCAGGCGGACCAGCGCGCCGGTATCCGCCTCGACCTCCTCGGCGGGGACGTAGGAGACCCAGATGCCGGGGCGGGGGTCGGTGGTGCCGGCGGGCAGGTGCGTGCCCTCGCCCTGCCGGATCCAGCCCAGGTCCCACATCGGCCGGTGGAGCATCGCGTAGGCCGGCCGTCCGTCCGGGCCGGGCACCGGCTCGGGGAAGAGCACGGCGTCCTTGTTGGGGAACAGGTTGAGGTCGGTGTCCAGGTCGGGCTGGTAGGCGAAGTGCACCGGGCCCAGACGCCGCCACTCCTGCAGGTCCGTCGACACCGCGAGGGCCAGGCGCGGGCCGAGCGGGCCGAAGGCGACGTACGTCATGACGTGCAGCCCGAGCCGGGGCACCCACGTCACCCGCGGGTCCTCCACGCCGGCGTTGCCGGTCCCCCGCTCGAACCCCGCGTCGGGGGCCAGCACGGTGCCGCGGCGCCGGACGCCGACCGGGACGCCGTCGTCGATCACCACCTCGGCCAGGCCGACGCGGGACACGTTGCCCGCGCTCACCAGCCGGGGCAGCAGGTGGAGCACCCCGTCCGGGGTGCGGCCGCTGGCGGGGTTGAGCACCCCCTCGGCCTCGTCCGGCTCCCCCGGGTCCGGCTGCATGACGGTGCCCACCCGGGTGAGCCGGTAGGGGACGTGCGTGCTCGTGGTGCTGGCGTCGCTGGTGGTCCCGGCGTCGCTGGTGGTGCTCCTGGTGACGGTCATGTCATCCCTTCACGCCGGAACCGACGTCGTTGCTGACGAAGTGGCGCTGGAAGACGGTGAACAGGACGACCGCCGGCGCGGCGAGCACGCAGGCACCGGCGAGGATCGCGCCGAACGGGTTGGCGGCCCGGGCCGACAGGTTGGTGATGTAGTTCGCCAGCGACACCGCCAGCGGTTGCATGTCCTGCTCCTTGGTGACGAGGAACGGCCAGAGGAACTCGTTCCACGGGCCGATGAACGTCAGCAGCAGCGCCGTGAGCAGGGCCGGGCGCACCAGCGGGACCGCGATGGACCACAGCACCCGCAGCTCCCCCGCGCCGTCGATCCGGGCGGCGTCGAACAGGTCGCGCGGCAGCTGCAGGAAGTACTGCCGGAACACGAAGACCGCCGTGGAGTTGATGGCGAACGGCAGGATCATCCCCAGGTAGGAGTCGGCCAGGCCGTAGTCCCGGACGATGAGGACGTACAGCGGGATGGTGAGCAGCTGGAACGGCACGACCTGGACCAGGAGCATGAGGGCGAACACCGCGCCGCGGCCCCGGAACTCCAGCTGGGCGAGCGCATAGCCCACCAGCACGCCGAGGACCATCGTCCCCAGCAGAACCCCGCCGGTGAAGATCCCGGAGTTGACGAGGGAGCGGACCAGCCCGATGGAGCCGTCGATGGCCGAGTAGTTGGACACCGTGAGCTCGTCCGGGGACGGCGCGAGGCCGGCGAGGCTCGGGTCGGGCTCGGCCGTGAAGGAGCCGACGAGCATGTAGTAGAAGGGGAACAGGAACAGCAGGGCGCCGAGGGCCAGCAGGAGCATGCGCGGCCACGAGGTGCGGGACGGCCGGCGGCGCGGGCCGCCGGTCGCGGTGGGGGGCACGGCGGGCGCGCCGGCCCCGGCGGCGACGGTCGTGGGGGTCGCCATGTCAGTCCCTCTCCAGGACGTAGCGGTTGACGAGCGAGACGAGCAGGACGCCCACGACGAGGACGACGCCGATGGCGGCGGCGACGTCGGGGTTCCCCTGCTCGATCCCGCGCTGGTACATGACGAGGACCGGGGAGGCCGACGCGCCGTCCGGCCCGCCGCCGCCGGTGAGCAGGTACGGCTCGGTGAACAGGTTGGCGCCGGTGATGGTGGAGAGGATGACGACCAGCGTCGTCGCCGGCCGCACGCTCGGGACGGTGATCGACCAGAACGTCCGCAGCCGGCCCGCGCCGTCGACCGAGGCGGACTCGTAGACCTCCTTGGGCACGTTCTGCAGCGCGGCGAGGTACAGCAGGATGAAGAAGCCGAGCTGCTTCCACGTGACGAACACGGCGATGACCGGCATGGCCAGGCCCTTGTTGACCAGCCACGACGGGTCCGGGGCGGCCCCGCCGAGGACCTGGTTGACCAGGCCACCGGTGCTGAAGAGGTACAGCCACACCGCGACCACTGCGACGCTGGCGGTCACGTAGGGCACGTAGTACGCGACCCGGAAGAACGAGCGGAACCGGATGGCACCGTTGAGGGCGGTGGCGAGGACGAGCGACAGCGCGACCGTCAGCGGCACGTTGATGACGAGGAACACGGCGATGTTGCGGAACGAGCGCTGCACGTCGGGGTCGGTGAGGACGGCGACGTAGTTGTCGAGGCCGACGAAGGGGCGCTCGACGGCCACGCCCGGCGCGGAGAAGAAGAAGTCGTGGAACGACATCCACACCGCGAGGCCGAGCGGGTAGGCGAACACCGCGAGGATGAACACCACGTACGGCGCGGCGAACAGCATGCCCACCGGGTGCCGGCCGAGGACCCGCAGCGGGCCGCGCGACGACGCCGGGCGCCGCTGCGCCGGTGCCCCGGTCCCCGCCCGTGCGGGGACCGAGGTCGACGTGGCCACGACTAGCCCTGGCCGACGAGACCGTCGACGTCCTCGGCGGCCCCGGTCAGGGCCTCCTGGACGTCGGTCTCGCCGAAGATGACCGACTCGGAGTACGCGTCGCGGAAGGTCTGCCAGACCTCGATGGAGCCCTCGACGTTGGGCACCTCGACGGTGCGCTCCGCCTGCGCGGCGAAGGTCTCGTACTCGGGGTTGGCCTCGAAGTACTCCGCGTAGGTGGCGGGCAGGTCCTGGCGCATGGGCATCTGGCCGGTCAGCTCGAGGAGCTGGCCGTCCTGCTCCTCGGAGGTGGAGAACTTCAGCACCTCCCACGCGGTGGCCTGGTTCTCGCACGCGGTGTACATGGCGACGTTCTTGGCGTCGCTGAAGGTGACGACCTCCTCCGCGGGGGTGCCGCCGGACGTGGGGACCGGGACGACGCCCCAGTCGATGTCCTCCCCGTAGACCGCGATCGCCCAGGGCCCGACCGTGGACATGGCGGACTGCGCGTCGCCGAACGCGTCGCCGTTGTAGGCCTCGCGCCCGGCGAGGCCCTCGTCGTAGACGGTCTTCCAGAACTCGGCGACAGCGACCCCTTCCTCGCCGGCGAACTGGGCCTCGCCGTCCTCGACGAACAGCGAACCCCCGGTCTCGGCCGCGAACATCGGGTAGAAGTCGAACCACGGCTGGTAGAACTCCGAGCTGGGCGCGGGCCAGATCGCGTGCTGGGCGACCCCGCTCTCGACGAGGGTGCGTGACGTGGCGAGGAACTCCTCGTGGGTGGCCAGGGGCGGGTTCTCCGGGTCCAGCCCTGCCTCGGCGAACATCGCCTTGTTGTAGAAGATCATCACGGGGTTGGCCTTCCAGGGCAGCTGGTAGAGCGCCCCGTCCGGGGACACGTACTGCTCGGCCTTGTCACCGGTGCGCTCCTCGATGTACTCCCGGGCGCCCTCGATCTCGTCGAGGTTGACCAGCCCGCCGGCCTTCTGGAACTGCGGCACCGCCGCGGGCGAGGTGTTGTAGATCAGGCACGGGGCGTTGCCGGCGGTGATGGCGGCCGCGATGGCCTCCTCCGAGCTCTGCCCGGCGGGGATCTCCTGGGCGGTGACCTGCTCGTCGGGGTGCTCGGCGTTCCAGGCCTCGACCATGGCCTCGCCCCAGGCGACCTCTTCCTGGTTGTTGGAGTACCAGATGTCGACGGGGCCGGTGCCGCCGCCGGCCTCGGCGGCCTCCTCGGAGCCGCCCCCGCCGCCGCAGGCGGCGACGGCGGCGAGCAGGGCGATCCCGGTCAGGGCGGCGGGGACGGTGCGCTTCATGAGTTCTCCTCGGTGTCAGGTGCGTCGTGCGGGTCTCGTGCAGGTCGTCTCGTGCTGGTCCGGGGCTCTCGTGCGCGCTCCCGTACGGGTGGCACCGGCGCTCCGCCGGTCAGGGGCCGCCGCGGCGCGGCGGGCCGGTGGTGTCCCGGACCACGAGCCGGGCCGGCGGCATCTCGACGTCCTCGGCCGCGCCCCCCTCGACGAGCTCCAGCAGGGTGCGGGCGCACCGGGCACCCCAGGCGGGGACGTCGGCGCGGATGGTCGTGAGCGGCGGGTGGGTGTGCGCGGCGGAGGCGGCGTCGTCGAAGCCGGTCACCGACAGGTCCCCCGGCACCTGCACCCCGCACTGGTGCGCCACCGTGAGGCCGGCCATGGCCATGAGGTCGTTGGCGTAGACGACGGCGGTGGGCGGCTCGTCGGCGCCGAGCAGCGTCCGCGTGGCCGCCGCCCCGCTGGCGGGCGAGAAGTCCCCGACCGCCTCGGGGCCCGGCGGCAGCCCGTGCTCGGCGAGCGCCTGCGCCCACGCCTCGCGCCGGGACCGGCTGTGCAGGAAGGGCGCGGGACCGGCGACGTGGCCGATGTGCCGGTGCCCGAGGTCGACCAGGTGCGCCACGGCCTCCCGGACGCCGGCGCTGTCGTCGAGGCAGACGGCGGGCGACGACGAGGGCCCGGCCGGGCGGTTGAGCGTGACGGCGGGCAGCCGCAGCCGCTCCAGCAGCGCGAGCCGCTCGTCGTCGTGCCGCAGGTCGGTCACGAGGACCCCGTCCACCCGGCCGTCGCGGGCCAGCCGCTCGTACCCGGCGACCTCGGCCGCCCGGTCGCGGACGACGAGCAGCACGAGGGCCTGGTCGTGCTCGCTGAGCACCGTCTCCACGCCCGCGATGAAAGCGAGGAAGAACGGGTCGGCGCCGAGCAGCTCCGCCGGCCGGGCGACGACGAGGCCGAGGGCGAAGGCCCGGGAGACCGACAGGGACCGGGCGCGGTGGCTCGGGCGCCAGCCGAGCTCGGCCGCGGCGGCGAGGATGCGCCGGCGGCTCTCCGGCGACACCCCGGGCCGGTCGTTGAGGGCGAAGGAGACGAGGGTCTTGCTCACGCCCGCATGGCGGGCGACGTCGGTGATGGTCACGCGCGGTGCAGCCACGGTCGACCTCCCGCCCGGCGCCCGACGCTGGGCACCGAGGTCATGTAAACCGGTTCAGGCCCCTGCGGTCAAGGGGTGCGGGACGCCTGTGACGGGCCGCGCCTCAGCCGAACGGCACGGCGAGGTGCCCACGGCGTGCGATGGCGAGCACGTGGTCGCGGAACAGGGCGGCCGAGGGCAGCATCCGCCGCTCGGTCGACCAGACCATGCCCAGGTCGCGGGTGGCACCGGGGTCGGTGAGGCCGAGCACCTCGCAGCGCCCGTCCACCGCGGACGCCGGCACCAGCGCGACCCCGAGGCCGCTGGCGACGAAGCCCTGCACCGTGGCGAGGTCGTCCGCCTCGAACGCCACCGCCGGGTCCACCCCGGCGTCGGCGAGCAGGGCGTCCGCGGAGGCGCGGAACGGCGACGGTCCGCGCAGCGCGACGAACGCCTCCCCGGCCAGGTCGGCGACCGGGAGCCGCCCCGCCCCCGCCAGACGATGACGGCTGCCCACCACGGCGACCAGCGGCTCGGTGAGCAGCCGCGCCCACCGCAGGGAGGGGTCCCGCGGGCGCCGGCTGCTCAGCTCGACGTCGACGGCCGCCTCGGGCTGCGGCGCGCCGTCGGCGCCGCCCCCGTGGTGCAGGAGCACGCGCACCTCGGGGTGCTCGTCCCGGAAGCTGCTCACCAGCTGCGGGACGAGCCAGGTGCCCATGGACCGCTCGAACGCCACGGCGACGGTGCCGGTCTCGGGGTCGAGGAGCTGCTCGACGGCGGCGAGCCCGTCGTCGAGCTCGTGCAGCACCCGGTCGACGTGCCGCTTGAACGCCCGGCCCGCCTCGGTCGTGCGCAGCACCCGTCCCTGGCGGCGCAGCAGCGGCGTCCCCACCTCGCGCTCGAGGCGGGCCAGCGCCCGGGACAGCCCCGGCTGCGTGAGGTGCTCTGTCTCGGCGACCTCGGTCACCCGCACCCCGTCGGCGACCAGCTGGAACCACCGCAGCGCGTCCGTGTCCACACCCATGACGCTACGGCATGGGTCGGTGCGCCAAGAGTCATTGGACGCATCGGTCGGACGAGCGGACACTCGGAGACATGATGAACCCGGAGACCACCGCCCTGTCCTCCCTCGCCGACGGCTTCGCCGGCGTCCGCACCGAGCTGGCCGCCCGCCGGGCCCGCCGCGCCGCCGCCCGCCGCCTGGAGGCGGAGCTCGCCGCCTACTCCACCCCGGCCGACCAGGCCGAGCTCGACGCAATCATCGCCCGCGCCCCCGGCCAGGCCGGCGCCGACCTCGACCGCATCGTCACCCGCCTCCGCGCCGCCTGAGCGGACCGCGCCACCCGCACCACCCGCACGACCGGCACCACCAGCACGGCACGCACGACCGCACGACCCGGGCCCCGCGAGGGGCCCGGCGGGGCCTACCCGGCCAGCTCCTGCCGGAGCACCCGTCGAAGGATCTTGCCCGAGGCCGACTTGGGGATGGCGTCCACGACGAGCAGCCGGTGCAGGTGCTTGTACGTCGCCGTCCGCTCCGCCACCCACGCGCGGACGGCGTCCGCGTCGCTCCCGGCCCCGGCCCGCAGGACGACGTGGCCGACGGGGAGCTCCCCCGCCTGCTCGTCCTGCACCCCCACCACGGCCGCGTCGGTGACGTCGGGGTGGGTGAGCAGGAGGGCCTCCAGCTCGGCCGGCGCCACCTGGAACCCCTTGACCTTGATGAGCTCCTTGAGCCGGTCGACGACGTACAGGTAGCCGTCGGCGTCCACGTGGCCGATGTCGCCGGTCCGCAGCCAGCCGTCCGGGTCCAGCGTCGCGGCGGTCGCCTCGTCGTTGCCCAGGTACCCCTTCATCACCTGCGGCCCGCGCACCCATAGCTCGCCGTCGGCGTCCACGCCGAGGTCCTCCCCGGTCGCGGGGTCGACGACGCGGTGCTCGGTCCCGGCCACCGCCACGCCCACCGAGCCCGCGCGGTAGCCGCCCGGGCGGGTGAAGTGGCTCACCGGTGACATCTCCGTCATGCCGTAGCCCTGCACGACCTCCACGCCGAGACGGGCGGAGGCCTCCGCGGCCAGCTCGGCGGACAGCGGCGCCGCACCCGAGACCACCTGCACGAGCGAGGACAGGTCGACGCCCTCGACGGCCGGGTGCTTGGCCAGCGCGACGACGATGGGCGGGGCGACGAAGGACCGGGTGACCCGGTACCGCTCGTGCGCCTGGAGGAACGCCGCCAGGTCGAAGCGGGGCATCGTGACGATGGTCGAGCCCGTCACCAGCCCGACGTTCATCACCACGTTCATCCCGTAGATGTGGAAGAACGGCAGCACCCCCATGAACACCTCGCCGTCGCCGGCACCGAGGATGTCCTGGGTCTGCGCGACGTTCGCCACGAGGTTGCGGTGGGTGAGCATGACGCCCTTGGGCAGGCCCTGCGTCCCCGAGGAGTACGGCAGCGCCACCACGGCGTCCTGGCCGACCGGGACCTGCTCGGCCAGCCGGTCGCCGAGCAGCTGCTGCAGCGGCACCGCGTCGGAGCCCTCGGGCACCTCCCCCAGGACGACGACCTGCTCCACGGCCGTCCCGGCGGCCGCCTCCGTGGCCGTCGTGAGGAACGCCGGCACCGTGACCAGCAGCCGCGCGCCGGAGTCCACGAGCTGCTCGTGCACCTCGTGCGCGGTGTACGTGGGGTTGACGGTGCAGACCACGCCGCCGGCCATGGCGACGCCGTGGAACACCACGGCGTACTCCGGCAAGTTCGGGCTCATGAGCGCGACCGCGTCGCCCGGGGCGTGGCCGCGGGCGACGAGCCCGCCCGCGAGCGCCCGGACGCCGGCGTCGAGCGCGGCGTAGGTGAGCGCCCGCCCTGACGCGGCGTCCACGAGCGCCGGCCGGTCGCCGAGCGCCGCGGCCCGGCCCAGGACGTAGGGCGTGAGCAGGTCGTCGGGGACGTCCAGCGGGGGGACCGGGGTGGGGAGGGTCACGTCTGCTCCTCGTCGAGCGGTCGCCGGGGCCGTCGTCGGCCCGCGTGGCGTCATCCAACCCTGTCCGGTGCGCGGCTGCACCCGTTCCGGCCGCCGTCCCCGGGGTGCCACGATGGGCCGTGCCCGCTGCCCACCGCGCCCCCGACGCGGGTGCCCGCCCGGACGGCTGGGGTGCCCTGGCCCCGGTGTACCGCTGGCAGGAGCCGCTGCAGCGGCGCAGCGTGACGACCCTGCTGCGGGTGCTGGCGCCGCTGCCCGGCGAGCGCGTCCTGGACGTCGGCGCCGGCACCGGCCTGGTGTGCCGCAGCGTGCCTGACGAGGTGCGGGCGGTCGCCGCCGTGGAGCCGAGCGCCGGCATGCTCGCCGCCGCCGACCTC
>NZ_JBBEOI010000094.1 GCF_037860755.1 Aquipuribacter hungaricus
ACGCGCCGGTGGCCCGGCCGGCAGCCGGGTCGCGGGGGCCGCCGCCGGCACGCCGGCGGGGCGCCACGACCGCCGGCCGCACCGAACGACGAGGGAGACACGCATGTCCGAGACCAGCACCAACGTGACCTGGCTGACCCAGGAGGCCTACGACCGGCTCAAGGCCGAGCTCGACCACCTGACCGGTGAGGGGCGCCTGGAGCTGGCCCGCAAGATCGAGGCGGCCCGCGAGGAGGGCGACCTCAAGGAGAACGGCGGGTACCACGCGGCCAAGGACGAGCAGGGCAAGCAGGAGTCCCGCATCCGCCAGCTCGAGCAGATGCTCGAGGAGGCGCAGATCGGCTCGCCCGACGACGTCGTCGTCGACGGCACCGTCCACGCCGGCATGGTCATCACCGCCACCGTCGGCGGCCGGGAGGAGCGCTTCCTGCTGGGCAGCCGCGAGATGGCCTCCACCACCGACCTCGACGTCTTCAGCGAGAGGTCGCCGCTCGGCGCCGCCGTGCTGGGCAAGAAGGTCGGGGCCTCGACGAGGTTCACCGCCCCCAACGGCAAGGAGGTCGCCGTGAAGGTGACCGCCGCGGAGCCGTTCACGGGCTAGCAGCTCCGCACGAGGGCCCCGTCACCTGCTGGTGGCGGGGCCCTCGTGCGTCCGCGGGGGAACTCCCACCGCCGCGTCAGCCCGCGTGCGCCGCGGCCTCTCCTGCCACGCGAGAGGCGCTGGAGCGCGCCTCCTGGAGCAGCCGGTCGACGAACTGCTGGGGGGTCTGCGACGACTCCCCGGACAGGGTCCCGGCACCGGTGCGGGTGTCCCCGTCCACGGCGGCGATGACGCCGCCGCCGCCGTAGTCGACCCGGACCACGGCGAGCGCGACGACCCGCCCCTCGCGCACCGCGGCGACGAACTCGCCCGGTCGCACCACCATGAGCCCGTAGGCGGCGGCCTCGGGGTCGGCGAGCGTCGCGAGCTCGTCGGCCGACGGCTCCTCGAACCAGCGGCCCGTCCCCGTCAGGACGGTGTCCGACCGGGACCTCTCGCGCCACACCAGCGAGCCGGTGCCCCCGTCGCCGCCCGTCACGGCACCGTCGGTGCAGGAGGCCGCGTGCGCGGCGAGGGCGTCGAAGGCCCTCGCGGCGGTGGCCTCGTCCGGGTATGACGCCGCCGCCAGCCGGCGGCCCGAGTCGCCGATGGAGACCGACTGGGCCGACCACCCGGTGCGCTCGTCGTCCAGCGGCGCCCCGGTGCCCCGGCACCCCCAGAGCGGCCAGGACGCCGGGGCGCCGGCGTCGCCGTCGAGCAGCTCGTCGGCGCCGACGAGGGCCAGGCCGACGAGGTCGCCGGCGGCCGACGGACCGGAGGCCGTGGCGGTCACCTGCAGCACCTCGCGCACCGGCAGGGCCGACGGCTCCTGCGAGGGCTCCTCCGACGGCTCCTCCGACGGCTCCTGCGACGGCTCGGCGGCCGGCGCGACGACCGCCGGGACCGACGGGACGACCGAGGGCGCCGCCGAGGGCGTCGCCGAGGGGGTCGGCTCCGCCGCGGTCGGGCTAGGTGCCTGCGTGGCGACCAGCAGCGGGGCGGCGGTGGTGCTGCCGAAGGACAGCCCGAAGGGGACGGCCACGGCGACGGCCACCACCAGGGCGGCCGTGCCCGCGGCCCGGGCCAGGACCCGCCGCCTCACGGTGCGCACGGCGGCGCCCGCCCCACCCTCGGGGGCCTGCCAGTCGGTGCTGACGAGACCCCGGAGGCCGCGCTCCAGGCTGTCGTGCTCCCGGGCGTCGCCCAGGTGGTCGTCGTGCCGGCTCATGCGACGTGCTCCTCTGCTCCGGCGGTGCGTGCGGCCGGGTCCTCCACGGTCCGGGCCAGCTGGGCCCGTCCTCTCGACAGCCACGCCTTGACGCTGCCGTCCGGGACGCCGAGCAGGTCGGCGACCTGCGCGACGGACATGTCCATGACGTGGTGCAGGACGACCACCTCGCGCTGCCGGTCCGGCAGCGCGCGCAGGGCCACCGCCAGCGGGGAGCCCGCGTCGAAGGGCAGGTCCGCCTCGGCGGCGCCCACCTGCTCACGGCTCCCCCAGCGCACCCAGGCCACGGCGGAGGTCCGCGTCTTCCGCCAGCGGCTGACGGCGACCCGGACGGCCGCGGTCCGCAGCCACCCCCCGGCGTCGGAGCGGAGGGCACGGCGGTGCTCCCAGGCCTTGACGAACGCCTCCTGCACGCAGTCGGCGGCCTCGGCGCGGTCACCGCAGAGCAGCACGAGCTGCCCCATGAGCACCGGGTACTGCTCCCGGTACAGCCGCTCGAACTCAGCCTGGTCCACTACCCGGCCCCCCTGTCGTCCACGCCTGCTCTACGCACGACCCCCGTCCGCGGTTGCAGCATCGGCCACCGGCGTGGCGCGCGTGGCCCGAACGGCGCAGGAGACCCCGGGCGCCCGCGCGGCGGCCCCGGCGAAGCGATGGCGCCGGTCCCGCACGGGGACCGGCGCCGTCGTGCACAGCAGGCGCGCTCAGCGGGCGGCGGCCCGCTGGTACTGCCGGACGGTGAGCGGCACGAAGACCACGAGGATCGCCAGCCCCCACGCGACCGTGTAGACGACCGGGTTCTGCAGCGCCCAGCCGCTGGGCTCGGGCGTACCGGCAGGCAGGTTGCCGAAGAGCTCGCGCGAGGCCTGCGTGACCGTGGACACCGGGTTCCAGCTGGCGAACCACCGCAGCGGGCCGGGGAAGCTCTCCAGCGGGACGAACGTGTTGGCGATGAACGTCAGCGGGAAGATGACGATGAACGTCACGTTGTTGAACACCTCGGGCGTGCGGACGAGCAGCCCGAAGAACGCCATGATCCAGCTGATGCAGTAGGCGAAGAAGAGCAGCAGGGCGTAGCCGAGCAACGCCTCGCCCACCGAGGTGTCGATGCGCCAGCCGATGGCCAGGCTGGTGAGCGACATGATGATGATCGTCAGCACGTTGTTGACGACGTCGGCCGTGGTCCGGCCGACGAGCACGGCGGACGGGGCCATCGGCAGCGACCGGAACCGGTCGATGATGCCGGTCTTGACGTCCTGGGCCATGCCCGCGCCGGTGATCGTGGCGCCGAAGATGACCGTCTGGGCGAAGATCCCGGCGATGAGGAACTCGCGGTAGGCCGCCGGGTCCACCTGGCCGTCGAGGGAGATGGCCCCGCCGAAGACGTAGGCGAACAGCAGGATGAACATGATCGGGCTGACGATGGAGCCGACCAGCAGGTCCGGCACCCGCTTGATCTTGATGAGGTTGCGCCGGGCCACGGTCCAGCCGTCGCCGACCGCCTGGAACGGGCTGCTGGAGGGGACCGGGCGCTGCCGCGGCGCCGTGC
Source organism: Aquipuribacter hungaricus (assembly GCF_037860755.1). Taxonomy (NCBI): domain Bacteria; kingdom Bacillati; phylum Actinomycetota; class Actinomycetes; order Micrococcales; family Intrasporangiaceae; genus Aquipuribacter; species Aquipuribacter hungaricus. Next base: position 3,358 of record NZ_JBBEOI010000094.1, read on the forward strand.
CGGTGGTGCCGCCCCGGGTGGTGGAGGTGGGGGTCGAGCTGGGGGTCGAGGTGGTGCTCATGCGGCCGCTCCTGCCTTCTCGTCGTCCGCGGCCGCGTGGCCGGTCAGGGTGAGGAACACGTCGTCCAGCGTGGGACGCCGGATGCCGGCGTCGAGGATGCCGACGCCGGCGCCGTCGAGGGCCCGCAGCGCCTCCACGAGCATGCTGACGCCGCCGCTGACGGGCGCCGTCAGGGTGCGGGTGTGCTCCTCGACGCCGACCTCGTGGCCGGTGAGGCGGGCGAGCACCTCGCGCGCGGGCGCCACCGCGGCGGTGTCGGTGACGGTGACCTCGATCCGCTCCCCGCCGACCTGCTCCTTGAGCTGGTCCGCGGTGCCCTCGGCGATGACCGTGCCGCGGTCGATGACGGCGATCCGGTCCGCGAGCCGGTCGGCCTCCTCCAGATACTGCGTCGTCAGCAGCAGCGTGGTGCCGCCGGAGACCAGCTCGGAGATGACGTCCCACATGCCCAGCCGGCTGCGCGGGTCCAGCCCGGTGGTCGGCTCGTCGAGGAAGAGCACCTCGGGCTCGGCGACGAGCGCGCCCGCCAGGTCCAGGCGCCGGCGCATGCCGCCGGAGTACGTGCCGACGGGCCGCTTGGCCGCGTCGGTGAGGTCGAACCGCTCGAGCAGCGTCCAGGCCCGGTCCCGGGAGGCCCTGGCCCCCAGGTGGTAGAGCCGGCCGACCATGTCGAGGTTCTCGTAGCCGGTGAGGTTCTCGTCGACCGCGGCGTACTGCCCGGAGACGCCGATGCGGGAGCGGAGCTGCTTGGCGTCGCCCACCACGTCCAGGCCGGCGACGGTCGCCCGGCCCTCGGTGGGCCGCAGCAGCGTGGTGAGCACGCGGACGGCGGTGGTCTTCCCCGCGCCGTTGGGGCCCAGCAGACCGAGGACGGTCCCCTGCTGCACCCGCAGGTCCAGGCCGTCGAGGGCCCTGACCTTGCCGTAGGTCTTGACCAGTCCCTCGGCGACGATGATGTCGTTCATGCCGTCGATCCTCCCCGGGGGGACCGACAGCGCGCGAGGCGGTTCCGCTCTGGGCGTGGTCGGGGACGGGTGGCGCTGCGGGGGCGGCTGCTGCTGCATGCCCCCTGCGACCCGGCCGGGCGCCCGGACTCATCGGTGGCCGCCGGAGGACCTGTCGCAGTGCCGCCCGGGGGGCCCGGTGCACGCGCGGCGACGCCCGGACGACGGTCCGTCGACCGTCCGGGTGACGGTCGGCCAGTGTTACGAAGATGTGACCGCGGCGAGGGCCGTCCCGCTTGTCGGCGTCTTCTGTGAACGTTCACCATGTGGGGCTGCCACAGCGACGTGATCCCCCGTCCAGAGGCGGGTCGCGACCCACGAAGGAGATCCACATGAGCACCAGGCTCACCACAGCCGCCATCACCGCGGCACTCGCCCTGACGCTCGCCGCGTGCGGCGGCGAGGGCGCAGGCTCCGGCGGCGCAGCCGGCGGCGGCGCGAGCGGCGAGGCCCCCGAGGACCTGACCATCGGCGTCTCCATGCCGACCCAGACGTCCGAGCGCTGGATCGCCGACGGCGAGGCCGTCGAGTCCCAGCTGACCGAGGCCGGCTACGACGTCGACCTCCAGTTCGCCGGCGACGACATCCCCACCCAGTCCCAGCAGGTCGACCAGATGATCACGCAGGGCGCCGACGTCCTCATCGTCGCCGCCATCGACGGCACCGCCCTCGGCGGCCAGCTCGAGGCCGCCGCGGCCGCGGGCATCCCCGTCATCTCCTACGACCGCCTCATCCGCGACAGCGAGAACGTCGACTTCTACGTGACGTTCGACAACTTCGCCGTCGGCCAGGCGCAGGGCACCGCGCTCCTCACCGGTCTCGGCGTCCTCAACGCCGACGGCTCGGCGGGCACCGCCACCGGCCCCTTCAACGTCGAGCTGTTCGCCGGCTCCCTGGACGACAACAACGCCTTCTTCTTCTTCGACGGCGCCATGGACGTCCTGCAGCCCTTCATCGACGACGGCACCCTCGTCGTCAAGTCCGGCCAGACCTCGATCGAGGACGCCGCCACGCTGCGCTGGGACCAGGCCACCGCCCAGGACCGCATGGACGACCTGCTCACCGGCAACTACAACGACGGCAGCCGCGTCGACGGCGTCCTGTCGCCCTACGACGGCATCTCCCGCGGCATCATCACGTCGCTGACCAACGCCGGCTACGGCCCCACGACGACCGAGGGCGCCCAGCCCATGCCGATCATCACCGGCCAGGACGCCGAGATCGCCTCGATCAAGCTCATCGCCGACGGCGTCCAGAGCTCGACGATCTTCAAGGACACCCGCCTGCTCGCCGAGCAGGCCGTGTCCGCCGCCCAGGCGTTCCTCGACGGCTCCGAGCCCGAGGCCAACGACACCGAGACCTACGACAACGGCGTGAAGGTCGTCCCGTCGTACCTGCTCGAGGTCGAGACGGTCACCGCCGACAACATCCAGCCCGTCCTCGTGGACTCCGGCTACTGGACCGCCGAAGAGGTCGAGGCCGGCCAGGCGGACTGACGTCCGCCCTCCCCGCCCCCGACCGGCGGACCGCACCACAGCACGCGAGCACCTGAGCACCACCAGCACCTGAGCACCGACCGGGCCCGGTCGCGGGGGACGCCTCCTGCGGCCGGGCCCTGGTCAGCACGTCCCCGGCCTGCCCCGGCCGGGCGCCCCACGACGGAGACGGCGGTACCCCATGGACGACCGCACGACGAGCGACGACATCCTGCAGATGCGGCGCATCACCAAGACCTTCCCCGGCGTCAAGGCGCTGGAGGACGTGAGCCTCAACGTGCGCCGCGGCGAGATCCACGCGATCTGCGGCGAGAACGGCGCCGGCAAGTCGACGCTCATGAAGGTGCTGTCCGGGGTGTACCCCAGCGGCAGCTACGACGGCGAGATCGTCTTCGACGGCGCGACGATGAGCTTCTCCGGCATCCGCGACTCCGAGCACGTCGGCATCGTCATCATCCACCAGGAGCTGGCGCTCGTGCCGTACCTCTCCATCGCGGAGAACCTGTTCCTCGGCAACGAGCGCCGGGGCCGCGGCGGGCTCATCGACTGGAACAAGGCCAACGCCGAGGCCGCCGCGCTGCTGGCCTCCGTCGGCCTGGACGAGAACCCCGTCACCCCGGTCGGCCAGCTCGGCGTCGGCAAGCAGCAGCTGGTGGAGATCGCCAAGGCGCTGTCCAAGGACGTCAAGCTGCTCATCCTCGACGAGCCGACCGCGGCGCTCAACGACACCGACTCCGCGCACCTGCTCGGCCTGCTGCGGCGCCTGCGCGAGCAGGGCATCACGAGCATCATGATCAGCCACAAGCTCAACGAGATCACCGCCGTCTCCGACAACGTCACGGTCATCCGCGACGGCCGGACCGTGGAGACCCTGAGCCTGCACGCGGGCGAGGTCACCCAGGGCCGGATCATCCGCGGCATGGTCGGCCGCGACCTGGAGAGCTTCTACCCGGACCGGCAGTCCGACCCGGGCGAGGAGGTCCTCCGCGTCGAGGACTGGACCGTCATGCACCCCACGCAGGACCGCAAGGTCGTCGACGGCGCCTCGTTCTCCGTCCGCGCGGGCGAGGTCGTCGGCATCGCCGGCCTCATGGGGGCCGGGCGCACCGAGCTGGCCATGAGCATCTTCGGCCGCTCCTACGGCCGCGACATCACCGGCCGGCTGTTCATGCACGGCAAGGAGACCCGGGTGCGCGACGTGCCCGAGGCCATCGACGCCGGCATCGCCTACGCCACCGAGGACCGCAAGAAGTACGGCCTCAACCTCATCGAGGACATCCGCCGCAACGTCTCCGCCGCCGCGCTGGGCAAGCTCGCCCGCCGCGGGTTCGTCAACGGCAACGAGGAGATCAAGGTCGCCGAGGGCAGCCGCCGCGACATGAACATCAAGGCGCCGTCCGTGCTGTCCGTCGTCGGCAAGCTGTCCGGCGGCAACCAGCAGAAGGTCGTCCTGTCCAAGTGGTTGTTCACCGACCCGGACGTCCTCATCCTCGACGAGCCGACGCGCGGCATCGACGTCGGCGCCAAGTACGAGATCTACACGATCGTCAACAAGCTGGTCGCGGACGGGAAGGCCGTCGTGGTCATCTCCTCCGAGCTGCCCGAGCTCCTGGGCATCTGCGACCGGATCTACACCCTGTCGGCCGGTCGCATCACCGGCCAGGTGCCTGTCAACCAGGCGACGCAGGAGAACCTCATGGAGCTCATGACCAAGGAGAAGGAGCCCGTCGGATGAGCACTACCACCCCCGCCACCGCCCCCGCAGCGGAGGTGACCTCGAAGGCGCTCCACACCGGCACGAGCGACGTCCGCACGCTGCTCACCCGCAACCTGCGCACCAGCGGCATCTACGTCGCCTTCGTCGCCATCGTCGCGCTGTTCGCCATCCTCACCGGCGGCACGTCGCTGAGCCCGACGAACATCACGAACATCGTCCTGCAGTACTCCTACATCCTCGTGCTGGCGATCGGCATGGTCCTGGTGATCATCGCCGGGCACATCGACCTGTCCGTCGGCTCCGTCGTCGCGCTGACCGGGGCGGTCTCGGCCGTCCTCGTCATCCGCGAGGGCGTGCCGTGGTGGGTCGGCGTGCTCGCCGCCATCGCCGTCGGCCTCGCGGTCGGCGCCTGGCACGGGTTCTGGGTGGCCTACGTCGGCATCCCCGCCTTCATCGTCACCCTCGCCGGCATGCTCCTGTTCCGCGGGCTCACGCTGCAGGTGCTCAGCAACATCACGCTGTCGCCCTTCCCCACGGAGTACGGCCGGATCGCCGGCGGCTTCTCCAACGGCCTGCTCGGCGGCAACGGCTTCGACGCCTTCACGCTGCTCATCGGCGCGCTGGCCGTGGCCGGGTACGCCGTCAGCGGCTTCCGCACCCGCACCGCGCGGATCCGCTACGCCCAGCCCGTGGAGTCCTTCCCGCTGTTCGTCCTGCGGGTCGTCGCCGTCGGCGCCGTCGTCATGGCCTTCGCGTGGCAGCTCGCCCACGCCCGCGGCCTGCCCTACGTCCTCGTCATCCTCGGCGTCCTGATCATGGTCTACGCGGTCGTGTCCAACCGGACCGTCTTCGGCCGCCAGATCTACGCCATCGGCGGCAACCTGTCCGCGGCGATGCTCTCCGGCGTCAAGGTCAAGGCCGTCAACTTCTGGATCTTCGTCAACATGGGCTTCCTGTCCGCGGTCGCCGGGATCATCTACTCGGCCCGCTCCAACGGCGCCCAGCCGTCCGCCGGCAACATGTTCGAGCTGGACGCCATCGCCGCCGCCTTCATCGGCGGGGCGGCCGTCACCGGCGGCGTCGGCACCGTCATGGGCGCCATGGTCGGCGGCCTGATCATGGCCGTCATGAGCAACGGCATGCAGCTCATGGGCGTCGACCAGTCGCTGCAGTCGGTCGTCAAGGGCCTCGTGCTCCTGCTCGCCGTCGCCTTCGACGTCTACAACAAGCGCCGCGCCGGGGCCAGCCGCTGACCCCAGCACGACCTCGCACCGGGCCACGCCCGGGGCACCAGCCCCACGAGCACCGCCCCCGACCGGTCACCGGTCGGGGGCGGTGCTGCGTCCGGGGGCGGCTACTCGACGACGACCCCGTACCCGGCGCTGCGCAGCGCGCCGATCACCGCGTCGCGGTGCTCCCCGCCGCGGGTCTCCAGCTGCAGCGCGACCTCGACCTCGTCCACGTGCAGGCGGGCCGCGGTCCGGCGGTGCTCGACCTCGACGAGGTTGGCGTCGGTGCGGCCGAGCTCCTCCAGCAGCCGCCCGAGCGCCCCCGGCCGGTCGGCGATCTGCACCCGCAGCTGCAGGTACCGCCCGCCGGCGACCAGGCCGTGGCGCAGCACGCGGTGCAGGACGAGCGGGTCGACGTTGCCGCCGGACAGCACCGCCACGACCGGCGGCTCGAACGTGCCCGGGTGGGCGAGCAGCGCGGCGACCGCGGCGGCGCCCGCCGGCTCGACGACGAGCTTGGCCCGTTCCAGCAGCAGGACGAGGGCGCGCGACAGCTCCTCCTCGGTGACCGTGACGACCCGGTCCACGAGCGCGGCGACGACGGCGAAGGGCACGTCGCCCGGGCGCCCCACGGCGATGCCGTCGGCCATCGTCGACATCCGCGCGAGCGGGACCGGCTCCCCCGCGGACAGCGACGCCGGGTAGGCCGCGGCGGCCGCCGCCTGGACCCCGACGACGGTGACGTCGCGGCCGTGCCGGCGCGCCCGGTCCGCCTCGAGCGCCACGCCCGCCAGCAGGCCGCCGCCGCCGGTGCAGACCAGCACGGTGCGGGCGTCGGGCACCTGCTCGAGGACCTCGGCGCCGAGCGAGGCCTGCCCGGACACCACGTCGACGTGGTCGAAGGGGTGGACCAGGACGGCGCCGGTCTGAGCGGACATCTCGCGGGCGGCGACCAGCGCCTCGTCGACGCTGCGCCCGACGTGCTGCACCCGGGCGCCGTAGGCGGTCGTCGCGGCCACCTTCGGCAGCGCGGCGCCGACCGGCATGAACACCGTCGCGGTGGTGCCCAGCAGCGAGGCGGCGAGCGCGACGCCCTGGGCGTGGTTGCCGGCGCTCGCCGCGACCACGCCGGGGGCCCGGCCCTGCTCCCCCAGCCGGGCGATGCGCGTGTACGCCCCGCGGATCTTGAACGAGCCGGCACGCTGGAGGTTCTCGGCCTTGAGCCACACGTCGCCGCCGAGCAGGTCCGACAGCGCGCGGTTGCGCACCACCGGGGTGGTCCGGACCACCCCGGCCAGCAGCGCGCGGGCGTCGTCGCGGTCGGCGTCGTCGGGCACGTGGCCGCCGGACCGGCTCCGCCCGACCCCGCCGGCCTCGCTGCCGGGGACGCTGGTCTCGCTCACCGCGCGCCGCCGGTCTCGGATCCCACGACGACGGTGCCCGGCGCGCGCGCCCCGTCGGCCCCGTCCAGCCCGTCGAGCCCGTCGGTCGCGCCGGCGTCCGTCGGCGGGGCGTCCTCGGCGAGCGGGACCGCGTGCGGCGAGGCGAGCGAGCGGACGAACGTCACGACCATGGCCAGCAGCGGGACGGCCAGCACCCCGCCGACGATCCCGGCGAGCACGATGCCCGTGGTGATGGCGCTGACCACGGCGAGCGGGTGCAGCTCGACGGCGCGGCCGAGCAGCAGCGGCTGCAGCACGTAGGACTCCAGCTGCTGCACCGCGAACACGATGACGAGCAGGACGAGCGCGCTCACCAGGCCCTGGCTGACCAGGGCGACGAGCACCGCGAGCGCCCCGGTGACGACCGCCCCGACCAGCGGCACGAACGCCCCGACGAAGGTGATGACGGCGATGGGCAGGGCGAACGGCACGCCGAGCACGGCCGCCCCGACCCCGATGCCCAGGGCGTCGACGAAGGCCACCACGGGCAGCGCACGGACGTACCCGGCCAGCGTCGCCCACGAGCGGCGGCCGGCCACGTCGGCGCGGGCGCGGCCGTCGCCGGGCAGCAGCGAGACGAGGAACGACCAGATCCGCGAGCCGTCGGCCAGGTAGAAGAACACCGCGAACAGGGTGAGCAGCAGCCCGGTCAGCAGCGAGGTCGCGGTGCCGGTGGCGGTGAGCGCGCCCGAGACCAGGCCGGTCGACTCCTGCACCACCGACGTGACGGCCTCGGAGATCGAGGCCTCGACCTGCGCGAGGCTCACCCCGAGCAGGTCGGCGACGAAGGCAAGCGTCTGCTCCAGGCCGTCCCCGGCCGAGGCGCCGAAGTCGCCGATCTCGGTGGCGATCTGCTGCGACACCACGGTCACCGCCAGCGCGAGCACGGCGACGAACACCGCCACCGACACCCCCGCTGCGGGGTAGCGGGGCACCCGCGAGCGCAGCAGGCCCCGGTACAGCGGGGCGAGCAGCGCCGCCACGAGCACCGCGAGCAGTAGGGGCACCGCGACCAGCCGCACCCGGTCCAGCACGAGGAAGCCGAACACGTAGACGGCGACCGCCACGACGAGCAGCCGCCAGCCCCAGGCCGTGGCGATCTCCAGCGCGCGCGGGACCGGCACCGGGGGCATGCGCCCATCTCACCACCTGGCCGGCACCTGGCGGGCGGCTCCCGCGACGACGTGCCTAGGGTGGCTCCATGCCGGCCATGCCCACGCCGCCCGCTCCCTCCACGCTCCCCGACACCCTCGGCGCGCTGCGCGCGTCGGGCTGGTCCTCCCGTGACGTCCGCGCCGAGCTGCGCGACAACCTGCTCCGCCTGATGCGCGCCGGCACCCCCCGCTTCGAGGGTGTCGTCGGCTTCGACGACACCGTGCTGCCCGAGGTCGAGCGGGCGCTGCTCGCCGGCCACGACATGGTCCTGCTCGGCGAGCGCGGCCAGGGCAAGACCCGGCTGCTGCGCTCGCTCGTCGGCCTGCTCGACGAGTGGAGCCCGCACGTCGCCGGCTCCGAGCTGTTCGAGGACCCGCTGGCGCCGGTGCTCCCGGTCACCCGCGCCCGGGCCGAGACCGAGGGCGACGACCTGCCCGTGGCCTGGCGCCACCGCAGCGAGCGCTACAACGAGAAGCTCGCCACCCCGGACACCTCGATCGGCGACCTGATCGGCGACGTCGACCCCGTCCGCGTGGCCGAGGGCCGCTCGCTGGGCGACCCGGAGACCATCCACTTCGGCCTGCTGCCGCGCACCAACCGCGGCATCTTCGCCGTCAACGAGCTGCCCGACCTCGCCGAGCGGATCCAGGTCGGCCTGCTCAACGTGCTCGAGGAGCGCGACCTGCAGGTCCGCGGCTACGCCCTGCGCCTGCCGCTGGACGTGCTGCTCGTGGCCAGCGCCAACCCCGAGGACTACACCAACCGCGGCCGGATCATCACCCCGCTCAAGGACCGGTTCGGCGCCGAGGTCCGCACCCACTACCCCGTCGACCTGCAGGCCGAGGTCGAGCTGGTCACGCAGGAGGCCGTGGTCGGCCGCGACGGCGTGGCCCGGGTGCCGTCGCACCTGGTCGAGGTGCTGGCCCGTTGGACCCGCGCGGTCCGGGAGTCGCCGTCGGTGGACGCCCGCTCCGGGGTCTCCGCGCGGTTCGCGGTCGCCGCCACCGAGACCGTCGCCGCGGGCGCGGACCGGCGCGCGGCCCTGCTCGGCGAGGACGGCCCGGCGGTGGCGCGGGTCACCGACCTGGAGCCCGCCGTGGGGACGCTGCGCGGCAAGGTCGAGTTCGAGTCCGGCGAGGAGGGCCGCGAGATCGAGGTCCTGTCCCACCTGCTCCGGGTGGCCACCGCGGAGACCTGGCGCGACCGGCTGGGCGGCGCGGACCTGTCCGGCTTCCTCGACCGCGTCGCCGAGGGCGGGCACGTGGACGTGGGCGACGACGTGCCGGTCGCCGACCTGCTGTCCTCGGTCGGCACCGTGGCGGGCCTCGGCGCGGTCTGCACCCGGCTCGGCCTGGAGGACGCTCCCCTGCCGGCGGAGGTCGCCGCGGTCGTGGAGTTCGTCCTGGAGGGGCTGCACCTCACCCGGCGGCTGTCCAAGGACCCGGTCGAGCACGGCCGGTCCCGGTTCAGCGCCCGCACGCGGCCGCGCGCCGTGGGCGAGGACCGCTAGGACGTGGCCGACCAGCGCCCCGGCGGCGGCACGGGCAGTGGCGGCGACCCGCGACCGGGCCGCGGCTACCGCTACGGCTCGTGGCGCGGCGGCGCCGACCCGCTCGCGCCCCCCTTCGACGTCCG
>NZ_JBBEOI010000095.1 GCF_037860755.1 Aquipuribacter hungaricus
GACCCCCCGGGTCCTGCGACCGCGCGAGGCGCGCGCCGGGCGCCGTCGCCGCCGTGCTGGCGGGCACGGCGTGCCGGCCCACCGCCAGGACGGCTGGCAGCCTTCGCTCATGTCTGACGTCGCTCGGTCCCTGGTCCTCTTCGCCCTGGCGGCGCTGGCGGAGATCGGCGGAGCCTGGTTGGTGTGGCAGGGGGTGCGCGAGCACCGCGGCTGGGTCTGGATCGGGGCGGGAGTGGTGGCCCTGGGGGTCTACGGCTTCGTCGCGACGCTGCAGCCCGACGCGAACTTCGGCCGGATCCTCGCTGCCTACGGCGGGGTGTTCGTCGCCGGCTCGCTGGCGTGGGGGATGGTCGTCGACGGCTTCCGCCCGGACCGGTACGACGTGACGGGGGCGGTGGTCTGCCTGGTCGGGGTGGCGCTCATCATGTACGCCCCGCGACCGGCCTGAGCCGACGGCGGTCGCGGTCGGTCACTCGCGGTGTTTGCCCGGTGATCGGCCCGACGCGATACTCCCTCGGTGCCAGACAGCGAGAGATCTTCCCGCCGGCTCCGGCCGGCCCGGTCCATGGCCCGCCTCGGCGGGCTGGTGCTGGGGGCCTGGGCGATGGTCCTCGGTGTCGCGCTGGGGGCGGCCCCCGCCGAGGCCCACGGGCAGCTGGTGGTGCAGGACTCGCTGCCGGTGGAGGGCGCCCGGATCGGTGAACCCCTGGACGAGCTGACGCTGGTGTTCACGGAGGCGCCGGCGGTGTTCGCGTACTTCACGGTCACCGCGCCGGACGGCACCCGGGTGGACAGCGGCTGGACGGACGGGCAGCCCGCGCCGCTGTCGACGCCGGTGGAGGAGTTCAACCGCGTCGACGGGCAGTGGGTGTCGGTGTACTACAGCACCGGGTTCCCGGCCCAGGTCGGTGTCGCGCACTGGCCCGCGGCGGGGGACTACACGGTCACCTACTCCAGCGTCGCCTCAGACGGGGAGGCGGTGGAGGGGTCGTACGTCTTCGCCTACGACGGTCCTGTCACGCAGGCGCCGCCCGGCTGGACGCCGCCGACCGACCCGCCGGACCCGCTGCTGGTCGAGGCCCTGGAGGCCGGTGACCCGGACGGGGTGACCGGGGACCCGGACGCCGACGGTCGTGACACCGGTGAGGTGGGCGGCGGTGAGCCCTCCGCCGGGGCCGGCACGGTCGGCGACCCGCGAGCGGACGACGCCGAGGCGGCCGGGGCGGGGCCGGGGGTGCAGCCGGCGGTCTACGTGGTCGTCGGGCTGCTGGTCGCCGGTGCTGTCGCCTCGGTGGTCGCCGTCACCCGTCGCGGCCGTGCCGGTGTCGGTAGCGGTGGTGGTGGCGGTGTCGCGGGTGGGACCGGCGGTGCCGGGAGGGTGCCTGCACCGACGGGGCGGCGGCGCCCGTCGTCCTGATGCTGCAGCTGCTCGAGCAGGTCCTCGCCCACGGGGTGGGGTCCAGGCAGGACCTCCCGCTGCCCCTGGGGTATGTCGTCGCCGGCGCGGTCGTGGCGCTGGTGTTCTCCTTCCTCACCCTGGGGCTGGCGTGGCGCAGCCCGCAGTTGCTCAGCCACGGCGCCGGGACCCCGGTCCCGTCCGCCGTGGCCACCGCCCTGGACCACCCGGTCACCCGGTGGCTGGCCCGCGGGGTCGGCCTGGTGCTCGGCGGGTGGTTCGTGCTGGCCCTGGTGGCCGGCCGGGACGACGTGGACAACCCGGCGCCCGGGATGTTCTTCGTGCTGCTGTGGGTGGGGCTGGTGCCGGCGTCGCTGCTGCTGGGACCGGTGTGGCGGGTGGTGAGCCCGCTGCGGACCGTCCACCTCCTGCTGGCCCGGCTGCTGCGGGTGGACCGGCGGCACGGCGTGCGGGTCCTGCCGGCGGCGGTGGGGTACTGGCCCGGGGCGGTGAGCCTGGCCGCGTTCCTGTGGCTGGAGCTGGCCGCGCCGGGGCGGGCGACGCTGCCGGTGCTGCAGGTCTGGGTCGGCACCTACGTCCTGGTCCACCTGGTCGCGGCGGTGCTGTTCGGGGCTCGGTGGTTCGAGCGGGGTGAGGGGTTCGAGGTGTTCAGCGACCTGGTGGCGCGGTTGTCGCCGCTGGGCCGCCGCGAGGACGGTGCCCTGGTCTTCCGGGTCCCGCTGGACGGTGCGGCGTCGCTGCGCCCGGCGCCGGGCCTGGTGAGCGTGGTGTGCCTGCTGCTGGGCTCCACGATGTTCGACTCGGTGGCCGGTACCGGGGGGTACGTGCGCGCGGTCCAGGGGTCGGGGTTCCCGCGGCCGGTCGTGGACACCGCCGTCCTGGCGGCGGTGGTGGGCCTGGTCCTGCTGGTCTTCGTCGCGGCCACGGCGGCCGCGGGCCGGGCGGGGGACCGGTCCCGCGCACAGATGCCCGGTGAGCTCGCGCACTCCCTCGTGCCCGTCGTCGTGGGCTACCTGGTGGCGCACTACTACTCGTTGCTCGTCCTGGAGGGTCAGCGCACCGTGGCGCTGGCGTCGGACCCGCTCGGCACGGGCGCGGACTGGTTGGGCACGGCGGGCCTGCAGCCCAGCGCCGTGCTCGTCGACCCGGCAGGGGTGGCCCTGCTGCAGGTGGCCGCCGTCGTGGTGGGCCACGTGCTGGGCACCGTCCTGGCCCATGACCGCGCCCTGGCGCTGCTGCCGCGCCGGGCCGCGGTCGCGGGGCAGGTCCCGCTGCTGCTCCTCATGGTCGGGTACACGGTCGCCGGGCTGCTGCTGCTCTTCGCCGGCTGAGCCGCCGGCAGTCGCCGCGCGCAGCTCGCCGCCCGGTCGTCGCGGTCGCTGCGGCCGCTGCGGCCGCCTCGGTCGCCCGGCCTGTGGGGGCACGGCCGGTGACGTGTCTTGTCGTGTCTGTAGCGGGGTCGTCTAGGGTCCGGTGGGTGACCAGGACGAGCTGGAGCGCGCAGACGGCTGCGCCCACCCGGGGCGGCTCGCGCCCTCGTCCTCGGTCGGCGCCCTGGACCTCGCGGCCGTCAGTCCTGGTGCTGCTGGTGGCGGGCGGGGGCCTGGCGGCGGTGCTCGCGGCGCTGCTGCTCGCCTCCGCCGTGGAGGGCGCGGCCGTCGTGGACCCGGGGACCGGGTCCGCCATCGCCGACCGGTCGGGCGCGACGACGCGCCTGATGCTCATGGTGGTGCGCCTGGCCTCGGACCTGGCGGTGGTCGCGGTGGTCGCCGGACTGCTGGTGACCCTCCTGACCGCCCCCACCCCCCGGCAGGGCGTCGACCGGTCCGCCTCGTCCGTGCGTCGTCAGGGGCAGGGTGTGGCGCTGCCGCGCGGGGTCGCCGCGTGGGCGCTGGCGTGGGCGGCGGCGGCCGCGTGCCTGGCGGTGCTCAACGCCTCGGACGTATCGAACCAGTCGGTGCTGCAGGTGCTGCGGACCGGGCTGCTGCTGGACTACCTGACGGTCATCCCTCAGGCCCGCATGCAGGCGGGGGCTGCCGGCGTGGCGATGAGCATCGCGGTCGCCGCGGCGGTCGTGGGCCGCGACCGGGGACGGCCCGCCGACGCCTCGGAGCCTTTCGTGGCGGTCGTGCTCCTCGTCCTGACGGCCGTCGGGGTGGCTCTGCCGCTGAGGACGGGCCACGCCGCCAGTGCGGTGGACCACGACTTCGCCGTGACCAGCGTCGTGCTGCACGTGCTGGCCGCGACCGTGTGGGTCGGGGGCCTGGCAGGGCTCGTCGTCCACCTGAGGCGGTCGGAGCCACGGCTGCTCGCGCGGGCCGTGGGCCGCTTCGACGGCGTCGCGCTGACCGCGTTCGTGGTCGTCGCCGCGTCGGGGGTCACCAGCGCCTGGACCCGGCTCCCGGAGTGGGGCCTCGTCACCTCCAGCGGCTACGGCGCCCTGGTCATGGTGAAGGTGGCCGCCCTCGTCGTGCTGGGCGCCTTCGGCGCGTGGCACCGCCACCGGACCATCGGTGAGCTGCGGGCGGGACGACCGGGTGCCTTCCGGCGGCTGGCCGGCGTCGAGGTCGTCGTCATGGCCGCTGCTGCCGGCGTCGCCGTGGCCCTGGCCCGGACCCCCACCCCGTGACCGCGTCCTCGTCCGCGTCCTCGTCCGCGTCCAGGTCGTCCGTCGCGGACGACGCGCGACCGGGCGCCGCCCCGCGCCGCGCCCGTCGCGCCCGCTCCTTGCGTCCCGCCGGCCGCCGGCCCGTCCGGGGCTGGGTCCGCTGGGCGGTGCTGGGGGGTGCTGCGGCCGCGGTGCTGTTGGGCGGGTGCGGTGAGGAGCCCACCGGGCCGCCTCCGCCCCCGGTCACCCTCAGCGCCACCCTGGCCGACGGGGAGGTCACCGTGGACGAGGCCTCGCCTGAGGTCCCCCGCGGGACAGAGGTCACGCTGCAGGTGACCTCGGACGAACCGGTCGAGGTGCACGTCCACGGGTTCGACGAGTACATCCGCATCTCCGAGGCCGGCACCGATGAGGCCACGTTCACCGTCGACCTGCCCGGGGTCTTCGAGATCGAGACCCACGAGACAGGGCTGCTCATCTACCAGCTCACGGTCCGGTGACAGGGGACGACCTGGTCCCCACGACGGTCGAGGCGCCGCCGTCCGGGCGCAGCCCCCGGCGGGTGGGGTGCTCACGCCGTGCTGTCTCCACCAGTCGTAGGCTCCGGGTCATGGACACTGCGCGCCGCCGCTCCTGGCGAGCGGTCGTGGTCGCGCTGTTCGGGGCGCTCGTCCTGCTGGGGACGCTGGTCGCGCACGAGTCGGTCGAGGTGACCCTCGGCGGGCACGGGCTGCAGGGTGTGCCCCTGCCCACGGCTGCTGCTGCGGTCGTCGGGCCGGGAGTCGGGCCAGCAGTCGGGCCAGCAGTCGGGCCAGCAGTCGAGCCGGTCGCGAGGCGCGTCGTCGACGTCGTCGACGTCGACGTCGGCGCCGGGTCTGTCGTCGAGCGCGCCGCCGGCACGGCGGTCGCTGCGGCACTGACGGTGGCGTCGGCCGCAGGGGAGGACGACGGCCTCCTCCTGCACTGCCTCACAGCGCTGGCGGGGACCTGTGTCGTCGCCGTCGTAGGGGCGCTGCTCTGTCTGGCGCTGCGCCGAGGACCGGGCGTCGCCCTGCGCGTGGGCCCACCACCCGTGCAGCGGCCGGTCGGGCCGACCGCTGGCCTGCCTGCGTCGCCGGTCCGCCTCCGTCTCTGCGTCGCCCAGGTGTAGCGGGGCTGCGCGGCCCGTGCGGCCGTGCAGTCCTGTCCTGGTGTCGATGCACGAGAGAGGTCCCTCATGCAGGTGCTCCTGCGTCCCCGTCCGGCCGGTCTGCGCACCTGGGCCCTCGTGGCTGTCACCGTCCTGCTGAACGGGTGCACGACTCCTGCAGCCGAGCAGGCGGCCGAGCCGGGTCCGGACGGTTCTGCTGCGGCCTACGTCTCCGGAGACTCCACGATCGAGGTGCTGGCGCCGGACCAGCGAGGCGCGCCGGTGTCCGGGGTGAGCGGGGAGACGCTCGACGGCGACCCGTTGGACACCGCGGACCTCGTGGGCGACCTCGTCGTCCTCAACGTGTGGGGGTCCTGGTGCGGCCCCTGCCACGCGGAGGCACCTGAGCTGGTGGCCGCGGAGGCCGAGCTCACGGCCGCCGCGGCGGCGTCGGGCCCTGTCGTCCGGTTCGTCGGGATCGACATCCGTGACAGGTCGCGTGCTGCGGCGCTCGGTTTCGAGGAGCAGTACGGCATCACCTGGCCGAGCCTGTACGACCCGGACTCGCTGCTGCTCCTGCCGCTGGCCGGGGACATCCCCCCGAACGTGGTGCCGTCCACGCTGGTCCTGGACGAGCAGGGGCGGGTCGCGGCCCGGCTCCTGGGCAAGGTGGACACCACCACCCTGGTGGCGGTCGTCGAGCAGGTGGCCGGAGGGTCGTCGTGACTGCTCTGACCGGCACCGTCCTGGGCGGGGCCGTGAGCGCGCTGACCTCCGGCCCGTGGGGGATGCCGGTCGTCCCTGCGGTGCAGGTCCCCGTGTCGGTGGCGGCCCAGACGGTCCTGGACGGTTCGCTGCTGCTGGCCGTGCCTCTGGCCGTGCTGGCCGGGCTGGTGTCGTTCGCCTCACCGTGCGTCCTGCCCCTCCTCCCCGGCTACCTGGCGTACGTGTCCGGGTTGGGCGCCGCGGGTCCGACCCGGCCGCTGCCCGCCCGGGCAGGGGCGGCCTCGGCCGGGACGGCCGCCGGCAGGAGCACGGGGGGGACCCAGGCCACCCCAGGGACGACCACGGCTGGCGGTGGGGGAGTGCGCCTGGCTGACCCGGCCTCCGTCTCCCGTCGGCGGCTCCTCGCGGGGGCGACCCTGTTCGTCGCCGGGTTCAGCGTGGTGTTCGTCCTGCTGGGGACGGTGGCCGGGGTGGCCGGGGCGGTGCTGCCCCGTGCCCGGACGGTGGACGTCGTGGCAGGAGCGGCCGCTGTCGGCCTGGGGCTCGTCTTCGTGGGCGGGGTGCCGTGGTTGTCGGTCGAGCGACGGCCACGGTGGCGTCCTGCGGTCGGCCTGGCGGGCGCACCGCTGCTCGGTGCCGCGTTCGGCGTCGGCTGGGTGCCGTGCATCGGCCCGACCCTCGGGGCCGTCCTGCTGCTCGCCGGCACCGAGGGTGGGGGTGGCCGGGGTGCCCTGCTCGCCGCGTCGTACTGCGCCGGCCTCGGGGTGCCGTTCCTCCTGGTCTCCCTGAGCTACGCGAGGGCGCTGGCTGCCCTGGAGCCGTTGCGCCGGCACCGCGTGCTGGTGAACCGGGTCGGCGGAGCGATGCTCGTGCTCATCGGCGTGCTGCTGATCACGGGTGCCTGGGGCCAGCTCGTCGACTTGCTCCGGGCACCTATCGCCCGCTTCCCGGTCCTGCTGTGAGCGCCCCGTGCCGGGCGAGCAGGAGAGGACCGCCCCCGGGGCGGGGCCGGGAGGGGCAGGCGCCGCTCACGGCGTCCCGCGTCCGCGGGCGAGGACGCAGTGCTCCCGCCGCGGTGCGGCCTGCGCCGCCTGCCACGACCGGCTCGACGCTCCGCGCAGCGCCCGCCTCCAGGCGTCACACCGTCACAGCACGCCCATCCATCTGAGAGGACACATCCGTGAGCAGCAGCACCTTCGGCGACAGGCAGGCACGTCTGCAGCAGATGCAGGCAGCGCAGTCAGCCCAGGAGCGACGACGCTCGTTCCTGGTCATCGGGGTGGCGGTCCTGGTGGCCGCCCTCCTCATCGGCACCGTGGTCGCGGTCATCGTGCAGTCGGAGTCCCAGCGGCAGGAGGTCGCCGGTGCAGCCGAGCAGCCCATCGAGGGTGTGCAGGAGTTCCCCGACCAGTCGCAGGAGCACGTGGAGACGGCCGTGGACTACCCCCAGTCGCCGCCGGTCGGCGGTGACCACCTGCCGGTGTGGCAGAACTGCGGCTACTACGCCGCCCCTGTCCCGGAGGGCGCCGGGGTGCATGCCCTCGAGCACGGCGCGGTGTGGGTGGGCTACGACCCCGCCCTGGCCACCGACCAGGTCGAGACCCTGCGAGAGCTGTCGGCGGACAACCCCTACCTCCTGGTCTCCCCCGTGGAGGACCTGGAGGCACCTGTCGTCGCCAGCGCCTGGGGCAGCCAGCTGGCCGTCGAGGACGTCGACGACGAACGGCTGTCGGTGTTCCTGGTCAAGTACCTGCAAGGGGAGCAGACACCCGAGCCGGGTGCCCCGTGCACCGGGGGCATCAACGGGTGAGGCCGGACTCTTCCCCCGGGGCGCACCGCCGGGTTAACATCGCCACATGACGATGACATCGCAAGCAGCGGGGGGACCGGGGGTCGTCGACGAGGCGGTAGCCCTGGGGACCGCGGCGACCCTCTTCCGCGGGCTGGGGGACCCGGCGCGCCTCGCCATCCTCCGCCACCTCACGCTGGGGGAGCACCGTGTGGTGGAGCTGACCGAGCACCTGGGGCTGGCGCAGTCCACGGTGTCTGCGCACCTGGCCTGCCTGCGGGGCTGCGGCCTGGTGACGTCTCGCCCGGAGGGGCGGGCGTCGATGTACTCCCTGGCCCACCCGGAGCTGCTGGACCTCCTCGCCGCGGCGGAGAAGGTGCTGGCCCTGACGGGCGCCGCGGTCGCGCTCTGCCCCACCTACGACCCTGAGGCCACAGCGTGAGCGGGACGTCCCCGGCCACCGCGGTGCCGGCGCTCACGCCGGCGCGCCGTGCCCTGCTGGGGCGCCGCGCGCAGCAGATCGCCGGTGCGTCGGTGGCCTACAACGTCGTCGAGGCCGTCGTGGCGATCTCGGCCGGCGCCGCGGCCGGGTCTGTCGCCCTGGTCGGGTTCGGGCTGGACTCCGTCGTCGAGGTCTTCTCCGGCGTGGTCATCCTGTGGCAGTTCCGCCACGCGGTGCCCCAGGACCGGGAGCGGCAGGCCCTGCGGCTCATCGCCCTGTCGTTCTTCGCCCTGGCCGCCTACGTCACGGTCGAGTCGGTGCGGGCCCTGCTCGGGCAGTCCGACGTGGACACCTCGCGGGTCGGTATCGCCCTGGCCGCCGCGTCGCTGCTGGTGATGCCGTTCCTGTCGTGGGCGCAGCGACGGACCGGTCGGCAGCTGGGGTCGGGGTCCGTCGTCGCTGACGGCACGCAGACCCTGCTGTGCACCTACCTGTCGGCCGTCCTCCTGCTGGGGCTGGTCCTCAACGCCACCCTCGGGTGGTCGTGGGCGGACCCGGTGGCCGGGCTCGTGATCGCCGCTGTCGCGGTGAAGGAGGGCGTGGAGGCGTGGCGCGGGGACAGCTGCTGCAGTCCCGTGCCGTCAGCGGGGGCGGACCCCGCCGGGTGCTCCGACGGCTGCTCGCCCGGCTGCACGGCTGCGTGCTGCAGCAGCGCACCCGGGGCAGACGCCGCACCCGCCGCCGGTGACGCCGAGGGGCGGACCGCGGTGGTCGCCGCCGCGCGCCAGGAGCGGTCATGACTGTGGCCGTCGGGGCGTGGGCTGCGCTGGTCCTGGACGTCGCGGGTCTGCTGGTCGTCTTCGTCGTGCGGACGTGGTTGCACCGTCGTCGTACGGGCACGTCCGGGTTCAACGGGATCTCGGGTGCCCCGGGCTCCGCGCAGTGGTGGGGCGGGGTGCTGTTCGTCGTCGCCCTGGTCCTGGGGCTGCTGGCGCCCGTGGCGGCCCTCACCGGTGTGGTCGGGCCCGTCGCCGGTGGCTGGCGCGGGCCGGTGGCGTGGCTGGGGGTGGTGGTGCTGCTGGTCGGCTTCGCGGGTGTCCTCTGGGGCCAGGGCGGGATGGGGAGCTCGTGGCGGATCGGTGTCAGGCAGGACGAGCGCACGGACCTCGTCACCGGCGGGGTCTTCGGGTGGGTCCGTAACCCGATCTTCACGGCCATGCTGCTCGCGCAGGTGGGCCTGGTCCTGCTCGTGCCCTCGGTGGTGTCCGCCGCGGCGCTGGTGAGCCTGTGGCTGGCGGTGCAGCTGCAGGTCCGCCTCCTCGAGGAGCCCTACCTGCTGCGGCGGCACGGTCACACCTACGCCCGGTACGCCGCTCGCACCGGACGCTTCGTCCCCGTCGTCGGACGGCTGCGCGAGGCGTCCCCGGTCGGTCCGGTCGGTCCGGTCGGTCCGGTCGGTCCGGTCGGTCCGGTCGGTCCGGTCGGTCCGGTCGGTCCGGTCGGTCCGGTCGGTCCGGTCGGTCCCGTCGGTCCCGTCGGTCCCGTCGGTCCCGCGGACCGCGTGGCACGGCGCACCTCGCCGGTGGCGTCGTGAGCGGCGGGCACTCCCACAGCCACGGGCTGCCTGCCGCGGGCGGCGAGGGTCCGGCGTCTCGCCGGTACCGGCGCCGGATGCTGCTGGTGCTCGCCATCACCTTGTCGGTGGTCGGGGTGCAGGTCGTCGGTGGGCTGGTGTCGGGGTCGTTGGCGCTGCTGGCGGACGCCGGGCACATGCTCACCGACGCCGCCGGTGTGGGGATCGCGCTGCTGGCGAGCACGATCGCCCTGCGCCCCGCGACCGACTCCCGCAGCTACGGCTGGCAGCGGGCGGAGATCCTCGCCGCCCTGGCCAACGCGCTGCTCCTGGCGGGCATCGCGGTGTGGGTGCTCTGGCAGGCGGTCGCCCGGTGGGACGAGCCCCCGGAGGTCGCGACGGGCGTCATGCTCGCGGCGGCCGTGGTCGGCGCCGTGGCGAACGCGGTGTCGCTGCTCGTGCTGCGGGGCGGCCAGGCGGAGAGCCTCAACGTGCGCGGCGCGTACCTGGAGGTCCTCGGGGACCTGCTCGGCTCGGTCGCTGTGGTGGTCGCAGGTCTGGTCATCGTGCTCACCGGGTGGACCCGCGCCGACGTCGTGGCCTCGGTCGTCATCGGCCTGATGATCCTGCCGCGGGCGTGGTCGTTGCTGCGCGACGTGCTCGACGTCCTGCTGGAGGCCACCCCGCGGGGGGTGGACATGGACGAGGTCCGCAGCCACATCCTCGAGGTCTCCGGTGTCGTGGACGTGCACGACCTGCACGCCTGGACGATCACCAGCGGGGTGCCCGTGCTGTCGGCCCACGTCGTCGTCGACGACGACTGCCTGGCCGCGGGCCGGTCCGGGCAGGTCCTCGACCGGCTGGGGGAGTGCCTGACCGGTCACTTCGACGTCTCGCACTGCACCTTCCAGCTCGAGCCCGTCGGGCACAGCGAGCACGAGGCGGCCCACCACCGCTGAGACCGCGGCCGCGTCCCGGCGTTCGTCGGCCGCCCCGCATCGCGCCTGAACTGGAGGCCTGACCGCGGTCCGACCGTGGTCCGACCCGGGGGGCTGCCCCGTCGCGGTCCGGTGTGCTCGGCGCCCGGACCGCCGGTGGTCCCGTGCCACCTGCACTGCCACTGAGGCAGGGGAGGGAGGGGGGCGGGAGCCACGCAGCCTCAGGGCGCGAGCAGCTCCTGCATCCGGTCGATCTCTGTCCCCTGTCTGTCGACGATGGCCTGCGCCAGCTGCTGCGCCGTCGGGTTCTGCCCGTCGTCGAGCTCGGACTCGGCCATGGCGACGGCACCTTCGTGGTGGTCGACCATCACCCTCAGGAACAGCTGGTCGAAGTCGGGGCCGCTGGCCGTCTGCAGCTCCGTCATCTGCTCCAGGCTCATGACCTCGGCCAGGCCGGCGAGCTCGTCCGCTCCCGCCGTGGGGGTGTCGTCGGCGGGCACGTCGGCGTCCCAGGCCTCCAGGGCTGCGGTGAGGGTCTGGATCTCGCGGCCCTGTGCGGCAGAGATGTCGTCGGCCAGAGCCAGGACTTCTGACCCCTGGGCCCTGTCGAGGGCGAGGTCGGACAGCTGTACCGCCTGACGGTGGTGGGTGATGATCCGCTGCGCGAAGGCGACGTCGGTCTCGTTGTTCGGGCCCTGGAACTGTTCCGCCGAGGTCGGGGTGCCGGCGGGGGTCCGGCGTTCGGCAGCGTCGGGCGTGCGGTCCCCGCTGCAGGCAGCCAACGTCAGGGCCAGGGCTGCTGCGGCGGCGGCGGCCGTGGCTGTCGCGCGGCGTGACGGCCTCGCCATGGGTCAGCTCCTTCGTCCCCGGTGGGGCGGCGCTGTGACCGCCGCCGCGATTGTCCACCCGACAGTCCTCAGCTGCATCGTCCTGTCGGCCCCGGCCGGGCCGACGAGGTCGTCCGCCGGGCGTGGCGCATGGCCAGCCAGCACGGACTGCGCGAACTGCGCGGACTGCGCGGGGACGAGGAGCCGCAGATGCTGCCGCCGGCCCCGCGGGGTGGGGTCCTGTAGCGGGGATGATGGTGGCGCGAGCCGGACCAGTCCCCGCGGGGGCGGCCCGGGTCGCCGGGCCTGGCCGCCTCGCCTCTTCCTGTCGCTCGGTTGTCATGATTGGACCTGCATGGACGTCGTGGTGGAAGTCGTCCGAGGGCTGCTGCCGACTGCTGGGGTCCTGCTGCTCTTCGGTCTGGCCATCCGGGCGATCGTGCGTGCCGACGCGGCGGAGCGAGCTGGGCGGGCGCGCGTGGAGGCCGATGAGGACGCGGCGGTCGCGGCAGACGCGGTAGTTGCAGCAGACGCGGCGGACGCGGTAGTTGCAGCAGACGCGGCGGACGCGGCGGACGCGGCGGCTCACCCAGGCACGGATGATCACCCCTCGGGGGAGTCAGGGCCCCCGTCGGCTCAGAGGTAGCCGCGCGGGTCCACGGGCTCGCCGTCCTCGCGGACCTCGAAGTGGGTGTGGCAGCCCGTCGACAGCCCGGTGGTGCCGACGTAGGCGATGACCTCACCCTGCGAGACAGGACCGCTGGTGACGGCGAATCCCTCCAGGTGGGCGTAGGCCGTGCTGGTGCCGTCGCCGTGGTCGACCGTGATGATGTTGCCGTAGGACCCGTCCCAGGTGGCCGAGACGACGGTCCCGTCACCGGCGGCCATCACCGGGGTGCCGCACGGGCTGGGGATGTCTTCGCCCTTGTGAAGCCGTCGTTCGCCGTAGACGGGGTGGATGCGCCAGCCGAAGGGCGACCGCACGGCCCCTTGCAGCGGCCGGATGAAGCGGCCGCTGCCGCCGGGGGCGGGGGAGGGGACCGCCGCAGCGTCCTCGTTCGAGCGGGCGTCGCGCGACGCCTGCTCCTGGGCGCGGGCGCCCTCGGCTGCGAGCCGGGCCTGCTCCTCGGCCTCGGCGGCGGCCAGCAGGTCCTGGGCGCCCTGGAGGCGCGCTTCGATGTCGGCCCGGCGCTCCGCCAGGTCGGTCGTCAGCGCCTCGACCTCCGCGAGCTGCTCCTTCTCCTGACCACGGCGTCGGTCGAGCTCGGTCTGTGCCTCCCGCACGTCGTTGAGGCTCAGGGAACGCCGCTCGGTGAGCAGGGTCAGCGTGCTCGTCGAGGTCAGCACGTCGAGGCCGCCGCTGGCGAGCAGGGACAGGCCCGGGTCGACGCTGCCCCGCTTGTAGGTCTCCACGGCCAGTGCCGCCAGCTCCGCCTCCATGTCGGAGACCAGCCTGGCCTGGCTGCTGGCGCGTGCCTCGGCCGCGGCGGCACGTTCCCGCTGCGACGTGAGCCGGGCCTCGACCTGCGCGTACTCCGCCGCGGCGGCCTCGACGTCACGGCCGAGCTGGGCCACCTGCTCCCGCGCGGTCTCGACGTCGGCGGCTGAGGCCGCCGGA
>NZ_JBBEOI010000096.1 GCF_037860755.1 Aquipuribacter hungaricus
GAGATCCTCGCCCTGGTGGCCGCCCACGCCGCCGCCGACCACGGCCTGGCCGAGGTCCCCGCCACGGTGGTCGACGCCGTCCGCGCCAACATCACCACCGTCCTCGCCCCGGTCGGGTGAGCACGCCGGCCGCGGCCCTGGACCTCCCGGCGCCCCGCGCGGGGAAGGCCGACGGGCCCGCCGGCCCTCCCGGCCCGACCCCCGAGGACGTGGCCGCCGTGCTGGCGGCGCCTGACCGGCTGGCGGTCTGGTTCCAGCCGATCGTCGACACCGTCACCGGCCGCGCGGCCGGCTGGGAGGCGCTGTCCCGGTTCGTGGACGCGGACGGGTCCCGCAGCCGGTGGGGTCCGGCGGACTGGTTCGCCGCCGCCCAGGGCCTGGAGCTCGGCGCGCACCTGGAGGCGCTGGCCCTGCGCCAGGCCCTCGGCAGCCTGCCCGGCCTGCCGGCGGACACGTTCCTCACCGTCAACGTGTCCCCGGCCGCCATCACCACCGCCGCGGTCGCCCAGGTGCTGGCCGAGCACACCGACCTCAGCCGGGTCATCATCGAGATCACCGAGACCGACGCCATGCAGGACGTCGGCCAGGTGTCCTCGGTGTGCGCGGGCATCCGGGCCGCGGGCGGGACGGTCGCGGTGGACGACGCCGGCGCCGGCTACGCGGGCCTGGCCCTCATCGCGCACCTGCGCCCCCAGCTGGTCAAGGTGGACCGCGAGCTGGTGAGCGGCTGCGACACCGACCCGGTCAAGCTCTCGCTCATGGAGGTCCTCGGCGTCTGGGCCTCCGGCATGGACGCCTGGCTGCTCGCGGAGGGCGTGGAGACGGTGGGGGAGTACGCCGCCGTCGTCGCGCTCGGCGTCCCCCTGGTCCAGGGCTACCTCACCGGCCGCCCCGGCCCCGAGCCCGTCGGCCCCAGCGACGACACCTTCGCCGAGCTGCGCCGCCAGCGCGCCCGCGTCGCGCTGCAGGGCAGCGTGGCCTCCGCCATGGCCACCTGGCCCGTCGTCCCCGTCAGGTCGGGGACCTCCCCCGCGGAGGCTCTGCGCGACCCCGCCCGGGTCGCCGACCTGCGACCGGGTGCGGGCCAGGTCCTCGCGCACGGCGGCTGGCCGCTCGCCCTGGCCCTGCCGCAGCAGCCGGTCGCGACCACCGGAGGCCTCCGGGTCGCCCCCGTCAGCCTGCGCGTGCGCCCCAGCGAGGACATCCGTGCGGCGCTGCAGCGGGCCATGGCCCGCGACCCCGAGCACCGGTTCGACCCCCTGGTCGTCACCGACCCGCAGGGCGTCACCGTGGGCGTCGTCACGGTCGAGGCGCTCGTGGCCAGCCTCACGGCGGTCGCCGAGGGCTAGCGGGGGCGACCCCGCGCGGGCGCCTACGGTGGGGCCGTGACGACGGATGCCGTGGCCGGTCTCGGGGTGCGTCGCTGGGGGAGCACGCCGGCCGGCGGCACGGCGGTGCTGGCCCTGCACGGGCTGACCGGCACGTCGGCGGTCTGGGCGGACCTGGCCGACCGGCTCGAGGCTGCCGTCGTCGCCCCCGACCTGCCCGGGCGAGGCGCCTCGGTCGCCGTCGCCGCGGCGCCCGGCCTGCCCGGCCTGGCGCAGGCCGTCGTGCGGGTGGTGGACGAGCTCGGGCCGGCGCGCGTGGTCGTGGTGGGCCACTCGATGGGGGCGTTCCTCGCGCCGCTGGTCGTCGAGCTCCTGGGGCCGCGCGCCGCCGGGACCGTGCTGCTGGACGGCGGCGTCCCGCCGGAGCGCTCGCTGCTGCACCGGCCCCTCGTCGTCCGTGCCCTCTTCGGCGTGCTGACCAGGCGCCTGGTCCGTCGCTGGCCGGACGTCGACGGCTACACCGCCGCCGCCGAGGGCCGTGCGGCGACGGACGACCCGGACCTGCGCGAGGGCTTCCGGGCCTGGTCGGAGGCGGTGCTGCGCCCTGACGGCGACGGGTTCCGCCCCGCGCTCGACTCCCGGCGCCTGGTGGCCGACGGGGTCGACAGCCTCACCCGGCCGTCGGCGCTGGACCTGCTGCACCGCTCGGGCGCACCGGTCCACCTCCTTGCCGCCGCCCACGGGACGGACGACCGCAGGCCGCCGTTCCTCTCCGACTCCGCGGTCGCCGCGGCGACCCGCGTCCTGCCGGGCCTGATGTGGGAACGCCTGGCGGCGAACCACGCGACGATGCTGTTCCACCCGGCGGTCGCGGCCGCCGTGGGGAGGACGGCGGCGGGCTGAGGGCAGCCTGCCCGGGGCGGCGTCCGCTCCGGGCCCGCCCGGAGGGCGCCCTGCTACGCGGCCGGGGCACGGGCGGCGGCGAGGGCCGCCATGAACTCCCGGGCCTTCTCGGTGACGGCCGCGTAGTCGCCGGTCGACAGCGCCGCGGCGGGGACCAGCTCGCTGCCCGCCCCGACAGCGACGGCCCCGGCCGCGAGCCAGTCCGCGAGGTTCCCCGCGCTGACGCCGCCCGTGGGGATGTAGGTGAGCGAGGGGAAGGGTCCCCGGAGCGCCTTGAGCGCGGGGGGGCCGCCGAGGCTGCCGGGGAAGAACTTGATGACGTCCACGTCCCTCCTGGCCAGGAGCTGGACCTCGGTGGGCGTGAACGCGCCGACCATGGACAGCGCGCCCGAGCCGACGATCGCGTCCACGACCTCCGGGTCGTTGCCCGGCGAGACCAGGAAACGGGCCCCGGCCTCGACGGCCTCGGCCACCTGCGCCGTCGTGGTCAGGGTGCCAGCCCCCAGCACGACGCGGTCCCCGAGACGCTGCCGCACCGAGGCGATGACCTGGCCGGCGTCGGGGGTGGTGTAGGTGATCTCGACCGCCGTGACGCCGCCGGCGACCAGGGCGTCGACGGCACCCAGCGCGGCTGCGGCGGTGGGTGCGCGCAGGGTGGCGACCACCCCGGCGTCGACGAGGAGGGGCAGGAGGGGGTGCGGCACGGTTCTCCTCGCGAGGTGCGGGTGCGGACGGTCAGTACGGGTCGGAGAAGGTGAAGTACCGCTTGGGGTTCTCCACGAAGAAGAGGCGCACGAGCTCGTCGACGTCGGCGGCCGTGTAGCCACGCTCGAGCAGGTCGGCGCGGAACCGGGGCAACCACGCGCCCGCGATGTAGTGCAGACCCGGTCCCCCCGTGTACGCGGTGAGGTCGGTCTTGCGGGCGAGGTCGCCCCCGATGAGGATGCGCTCGGCCAGGCCGGCCTCGACGACGTCGAGGATGACCTGGATGCGGGTGCTCTCCGGGAAGTACTTGATCTTGGCGAAGCCGTCGTAGCAGAGGTACGTCCCGCGCCGTGCGACCTGCTTGTGGACGAACGGGTCGGGGTTGCGCATGAGGTGCACGAGGCCGACACGGTTGAGGTCGACCCCCTCCTCCTCCAGCATGTCCAGCTGGGTGAGGGCCATGGTGCCCGTCTCGGTGTGCCCGTGGAGGACGGCGCCGGTCGCGCGGTGGGCCCGGGCGGCGGCACGCAGCACCCGGTCCTCCACCGGGGTCACGCGGTTGTAGCTCGTCCCGAACTTGATGGCCCCGGCGAGCACGTCCGTGCCGTCCATCCCGGTCGTCACGTCGGCGACGATCCGCGCGGTCAGCTCCTCGGTGCTCTGGTCCGCCAGCAGGTCGTCGAACCACTCGCCCTTGTTGAACCCGCCGCAGGCGACGATGTTGAGCCCGCTCGCGCGGGCGATGCGGCGCAGGGCGGCGGGGTCGCGCGAGTAGTCCCAGGCAGAGGCCTCGTAGAGGCTCCTGACACCCACCGCGGTCGCCGCCCGCGCCTCGGAGAGAGCCATCTCCTCGTCGAGGATGACGAGGTCCTCGTCGGTGCGCCTGTGCTGCGGCGGCGCGCCCATGAGGTGCTCGTGGGAGTACGTGAACCCGAGCTCGTCGGGGTGGATGTCGCCGGTGACCGTGCGGATCATGCTGGTGCCGTCCGTTCCCATGCTGGTGGTGTCGTGTAGATGTCGAGGACGGCCCTGCGGAGGAGCGCGTGCTGCGCCCGCCGCCGCCGCCAGGTCTCCGAGAACCGTCCCCGCGGCCGGACCACCGCCCCGGGGGTCACCGCGCGGCAGCTGTGGCCCACCACGGCCCACGCGAGCACGGCGGCACCGATCGCGGACAGGTCGGGCGCGTCCAGCGTGGCGACGGGCAGGTCGAGGACGTCGGCGAGCACCTGGGGCCAGGCGGCCAGGTTGCTCCCGCCGCCCGACACCTGGACGGCGTCGTAGCGGTCGGCCCCCAGGAGGTCGACGAGCTCCGCGATGTCGAACGCCACGGCCTCGAGCAGGGCGGCGGTGATCTGGCTGCCGCCGGTGGACGGCGCCAGCCCCAGGAGCGTGCCGCGCGCCTCGCCGACGAAGTCCGGGCTGCCTGTCCCGCTGAGGTACGGCAGGAAGGTGACCCCGGGCCCGTCCTGGGGGTCCGGGGTCACCGAGGCGATCGCGCCGGCGCCGGCGAGGCCCCTCACCCAGTTGAGCGCGAGGCCTCCCGTGAGGAGCGAACCGAGCGCGAACCGCCCGCCGGTCGCGGTCGGGTGCACCGTCAGGCTGCCCAGCGCTGCGGGGGGCAGGCGCGCGCTGTCCACCGCGGCCAGGACTGTCGCCGAGGTCCCGAGGGAGACGGCGAGGGAGCCTGGCCTCAGGCCGCCGGCTCCTGCCACCGCCGCCGCCAGGTCCCCGGCGCCCGTCGCCACGGGTGTCCCCGGCTGCAGGCCCGTCGCTGCCGCCGCCTCCGCGGTGACGCTGCCCGCCCTCTCGTCGCTGGCCAGCACCGGGGGGAAGAGCCCGGGGTCGAGACCAAGGCTGCGGACGAGAGGGACGGACCAGGTCCCGTCGTGGAGGAGGAGGCTGTTGTAGGCGTCCGTGACGTCCGTGGCCAGCCTGCCGGTGAGCCGTGCCCGCAGGTAGTCCTTGGCCGAGAGCCAGGCGGCGGCCGCCGCCAGCGAGGCCGGCTCCTCGGCCTGCAGCCACAGCAGCGTGGCCAGGGAGAAGACGGTCTCGGGCGTGTTGCCCGTGTGCTCGACGATGGTCGCGACGGTGTCGTCGTCGAGCGCGTCGATCTGCTCCTGGCCTCGGGAGTCGGCCAGCAGGATCGCGGGCCGGACCACCGACAGGTCGTCGGCCACCAGGACGACCGAGCTCATGTTGCCGCTGAGGCCGACCGACCCGACCGTGGCCAGGTCGGCATCGAGGCCGCGGAGGGCGCGCAGCAGGGACGCCCACCACGCCTCGGGGTCGGCCTGCACGCCGTCGGCCGTCTCCTGGATGCCGTGGTGGGAGGACGCCGTGGCGACGACGCGGCCCTCGGCGGACAGGGCGACGACCTTGACGCTCGTCGTCCCGACGTCGATGCCCAGACCCACCGGCGCCGTCGCGCGGCTGCCCCGTCCGCCCTCCGCAGGCTCTCCGGCGCTCACGGCGTCACGCTCGAGAGCTGGCTCAGGACGCGCGCGGCGTGGTTGTGGGCGTCGATCCTCATGGACACCGCGAACGTCTCGCCCCGCACGTAGGAGACGACGAACTCCGCAGGCGCCTGGTCGTGCAGGTAGGCGGTGCGGGTCACCCTCATGACCGGCACGTCCCGGGACACCTCCAGGAGGGGGGCGACGGCGGCCGGTGCGGAGGCAGCGCTCCACTGCTCGTCGGCGAAGCACGGCCGCCCGGCTGAGCCGGGAGCCTCGGCCAGCTGCTCGTAGAGCGAGCTGGACTCGATCGCGGACGGGTCCAGGAGCGGGTAGTGGGAGTGCGGCAGCCACGACGTCACGTGCACGACCGGCTCCCCGTCGCTGACGATGACCCGCTCCACGCGCCAGACGGAGGCGGTCCGGGACAGGGCGAGCGCGCTCGCGACGTCCGTCGGGGCCACGACCGTGGCGAAGGAGATGACCCGCTCGCTGGTCACCCTCCCTGCGGCGCGCAGGTCCTCGCTGAAGGAGGGCAGGGTGCCCGGGCGGTTGGAGCGGATGGCCCGGTCCGTGTCGGCGACGAAGGTGCCGCGGCCCTGCCGGCGGTAGACCAGCCCCCGCTGCTCCAGGTCGCGCAGCGCCTGGGTGGCCGTGGCCCGGCTGATCCCGAGGTGGTGGACCAGCTCGTGCTCCGAGGGCAGCCTGGCGCCCGGGCGCGTGTCCTGCATGAGCGTGGCGAGCTGGTCCGAGATCTGGCGGTAGCGCGCCACGGGGGAGTCGGTGTCCAGGGGGCTCAGGCTGGACACGGGCAGGTCGGCGTCGTTCACTCCAGCTCCTTCTTCCAGCCGTCGATGACGGAGACGGCGGTCGCGACGACGTGGTCGACGATCGTCCTGCCCGTGTCCGCGGTGGCGGCCGTGGCGTCGCCGAACACGCCGCTCCGGCTGACGGTGTCCCAACGGACCGCGCCGACGTCGAAGTGAGGGGGGTACTCCGGGTACTCCGACACGGCCCGGTCCATCGACACCTCCTCCGGGTGGAGGGCGAGCATGACGGACGTCTCGAGCTCGTCGGCGTGCATGATGGCCGGGTGGCTCTCCGGGGCCTGGCGCACCTGCGCCGCGACCGCGGCCAGACCGGGATAGGTGAGGGCGATGGCGGGGAGGCCCCCGCGCTCCTCCAGGGCGCGCGTCGCCTTCTTGAGCGCGGCGGCGTTGCCGAGGTGCGCCGACAGGAGCACGAGGCCCTTGACCCCGGCGCGCCGCAGCCCGTCCGCGACGCCGAGGACGAGCGCGACCAGGGTGTCGTCGCTGACGGACAGGCTGCCGTCGAAGTGCTCGAGGGACCAGACCTGCCCGTAGGGCATGACCGGCAGCTCGATGAGGTCCGCGGCGGCGGCGACGCGGCTCGCGAGGGACCCGGCGACGAGCGCGTCCGTGCCCAGGGGGAGGTGGGGGCCGTGCTCCTCGACGGCACCGAACGGCAGCAGGGCCCACGGGGTGCGGGCCACCGCGCCGTGCACCTCGGGCCAGGTGAGGTCCTGCCAGCGGGTCATCAGCGCCGCCTCGACCGCGTGAGCCGGCTGTTGAGCAGCAGCATCGCGACGAGCACGGCGCCGTTGACGACCAGCTGGACCGGGGAGGGCACGGAGAAGGAGTTCAGCACGGTCGTGAGCAGGGCGAGCACCGCGACACCCGCGAAGGTGCCCGTCATGCTCCCCGTCCCGCCGGCCAGCGCCGCCCCGCCGATCACCGCGGCGACCACCGAGTTGAGGGTGTAGGGGTCGGCCGCGGTCAGGGACGGCGAGCCCGAGTAGGCGACGAGGAGGATGCCGGCGACGGCTGCCAGCGCACCGGAGGCGCAGTAGGCGGCGACGGTGTGCGCACGCACCGGGACGCCCGACAGCCGGGCGGCGCGGGGGTTCGCGCCCACGGCGTAGAAGCGCTGGCCCGCGACCGTGCGGGCCAGCACGGCGCCCACGGCGACCAGCAGCCCGAGCCAGACCAGCAGCGAGGCCGACGCGGGGGAGCCCAGGACACGACCGTCGGCGAGGTCGCGCAGGCCGTCGGGCACGGAACCCCGGGGCTGCCCCCTGGTCGCCAGGGAGTACACGCCCTGGATCACCGTGGCCGTCGCCAGCGTGCCGAGCAGGGGAGGGATCTTCGTGAAGGCCAGCAGGAGCCCGGTCAGCAGGCCGATGCCGCCGCCCGCGAGGACGACGAGGACCGTCGTGGTCAGCGGGCGGGCGCCCGGCGACGCGGAGAGCAGGGCGGTGAGGATCGCGGCCGTGTTCATCACGGGACCCACCGACAGGTCGATCCCGCGGTTGACGATGACGATGGTCTGCGCGATGGCGACCACGCCCAGCGGGGCCGCGTTGGACAGGATGCGCAGCAGCCGGGGGAGCGTGAGGCCCCCCTCGGAGCTGACGGCCAGCAGGAGCAGGCAGGCGAGCACCAGGCCGTAGGCCACCCAGAGCTGGGCCGGCACCCGGCGGAGGGTCTCGGCGACGCTCCCGGACGGGCTCTGGGAGCGGGGGTCCGTCCGGCTGCCCGACGCGGTGGTGGTGCTCACGCGAGCCCCGCCGGGCGGACGAGGGCCGGGCGCCCGAGGCGCCACGGGACCCGCAGGCCGTCCCCGGCCAGCTGGTAGACGCCCATGGCCAGGAGGAGGAGCACACCCTTGAAGATGGTCTGGTAGTAGGGGTCGGTCCCGGTCAGCGTGATGACCTGCCCGACGACCGCCACGACCACCGCCGCCGGCAGCACGCTCAGCACGGAGCCGACCCCCCCGGTGATGGCGATCCCGGCGACGAGGACCGTGGCGATGGAGTCGATCACCGCGGACGAGCCGACCAGGGCGTCGGCGGTGAAGGTACGGGTGACGATGGCGACACCGCCGAGCGCGGCGAACAGGCCGGAGAGGGCGAAGGCGGCCAGCGTGGCCCGCCGTACCGGCAGCCCGAGGCGCACGGCGGTGCGCTGGTCGTAGCCGGCGGCCTGGACGACGCGTCCGAGCCTGCTCTGGCTGGTCCACCACCACGCGGCCACGAGCGCGACCAGGGCGACGACGGCCAGGAGGGGTACCGGGCCGACGCTGGTGCCCAGGACACGGACCAGCTCGAACGGTGTCGCGGCGTCCGGGGTGGACTGCAGCAGCAGGGCTGCCCCCTGCACGATCCCCGCGGCCGCGAACGTCATGAGCAGCGGGTTGACGCCCGCGAGCACGCCCGCCCCGTTGAGCAGACCGACGACCAGACCGACGACCAGGGCGAGGGCCAGGGCGACCGGCGCTCCTCCGGGGACCGCCAGGTACAGCGACAGCACCACGGTGGTGAGCCCGGCCACGGCCCCGACCGACAGGTCGATGCCGCCGGACAGCACCGCCACGGCCTGGCCGGTGGCGATGAGCAGCACCGGCGCCATCGAGGCGAGCAGGGAGCCCACGCTGACCGGGGTGCGGAACGCGGGGACGGCGACCGCTGCCACGACCACCAGGCCGACAGCGAGCAACCACAGCAGGCCGGCCCGCCGGACCGAGCGGCTCGCGGTCGTCGAGAGGAGCTCAGGCACGTGCATCGCCTCCCATGGCGTGGTGCATGACGTCGCGCTCGGTGGCGTCGGCGGCCAGCAGACGGCCGGACACCCGGCCGGAGTACAGGACGTAGATCTGGTCGCTGAGCCCGAGCGTCTCCTGCATGTCGGTCGAGACGAGCACCACGGCGACACCGCTGGCTGCGAGGTCCCGGACGACGGCGTAGATCTGGGCCCGCGAGCCGACGTCCACCCCCCGCGTCGGGTCGTTGAGCACGAGGACCCGGAGCCCCGGGACGAGCAGCCAACGGCCGACCAGGACCTTCTGCTGGTTGCCCCCCGACAGCTCCACGACCGGCTGGTGCAGCGAGGAGGCCTTGATGGCCAGCCGCTGCACGAGCCCCTGGACGACGCGCCGTTCGCGCCGAGGGGACCTGACGCCGCGCGGGTGCACCCGGGGTGCTGCCGCGAGGGTCGCGTTCGCCGCGACGGACCCGTCCAGCAGCAGACCGTCGAGGCGGCGGTCCGGCGGCACGTAGCCGATACCGCGGCGTACCGCCGCGCGAGGACCGGAGAAGCGGACGGGGACGCCGTGGACGGCGACGGTCCCGGAGGCGGGCCGCGTGGCACCGGCCAAGATCTCGGCGACCTCCGTCTGTCCGTGCCCGTCCAGTCCCGTGACCGCCGTGACCGCGCCGGCGGGGAAGGAGAGGCTGACGCCGTGCAGGCGCCCGGCCAGGCTGACGTCCACCAGCTCGATCTCGGGCTCCGGGGGGAGCGAGGGGGCGCGTCCGGGGTAGAGCGTCGATGTCTCGCGCCCGACCATCGACTCCACCAGGCTCGCCCGGGTGTGGCCGGCGAGCGGGCCGAACTCCACCTGCACGCCGTCACGCATGACCAGCAGGCGGTCGCAGAGCTCGAAGAGCTCCTCGGTGCGGTGGGACACGAAGACGACCGCGGTCCCGGCCGCGGCCAGCCGCCGGACCGCCGCGAACAGGAGGGCGACCTGCGGTCCCTCGAGCGACGAGGTCGGCTCGTCGAGGATGAGCAGGGTGGGGGAGACGCTGACGGCCTTGGCGATCTCGACCAGCTGACGCTGCCCGACGGTCAGGCTGCCCACCGTCGCGTCCACGGAGACGTCCACCCCGAGGTGCTCGAGCACGGAGCGGGCCGAGGCGCGGGAGGCGCGCTCGGACACGACCGCCCCCCCGCCCTCCCGGTCCAGCTCGAGGTTCTCGGCCACGGTGAGGTTGTCGAACAGGCTCAGCTCCTGGTGCACCATCGCGACACGACGCCCGTGCGGACCGGAGGGCGGGGCGACCCGGACGGACCCCGTGTCGGGCTCGAGCGCGCCGACGAGGAGGTTCATCAGCGTCGACTTGCCGGCGCCGTTCTCCCCCACCAGGGCGAGGACCTCACCGGGGGCGATGGTGAAGCTGATGTCCTGCACCGCCCGGGTCGCCCCGAACGACCTGCTCACGTGCTCGCACGTCACCGCTGGCTCTCGCACGTCGGCGTCTCCCTGTCCGTGCCCCCGGCGGTCGTCCTGCCGGCGGGCGGTGGCCTGCTCGATGGTGGTCGCGCCGTCCCGTCGGGACGGGCTAGCCGAACAGCGCGACGACCTCCTCGTCGGTCATCCGGGTGTTGACCCACAGGCTGTCCGGCAGGTCGTCGCGGACGAACTCGTCGAGGTTCTCCGACGTGATGACCTCGGGCTCCAGCAGGTTGTCCTTGGTCACCTGCTCGCCCCGGGCCGCGGCGATGGCCGTCTCCAGGGCCTCGGCGGAGATCCACGTGGGCTTGGCCACCGCGATCGCGTCGAAGCCGGTGCCCCCCTCGGCGATGAGGGAGCTCCACTTCTTGAGCAGGCCGTTGCTGTCCTCGCCGGTCATCGGCACCAGCGGGACGCCGGCCGCCTCGAAGGCCTCGATCGCGCCGAGGGTCATGGAGCCGCCCTGTGACCAGACACCGTCGATGTCCGGGTCCGCAGCGAGCAGCGACTCGACGGACGTCTTCGCGGTCGCCTGGTCCCAGCCGCCGTCGATGACCGAGACGACCTCGATCCCGGGGGCAGCCTCGAAGACGGCCTGGGCGCCCTCGTACCGCAGGTCGCTCGTCGGCACGCCGGCGATGCCGTTGAGGGCGACGATGCGGCCCTCCCCCCCGAGCGTGTCCACGAGCCACTGCGCGCCGGTCGCCCCGAAGTCCGTGTCGTCGACGTTGATGTAGGAGGTGTAGGTGTCCGTCTCGGCACCGGACGCGCTGAGGATGACCTCGATGTCGGCAGCCGCAGCCTGCTCCAGCGCGGGCACGATGCCCTCGGGAGAGATTGGCGTGACGATGATGACGTCGACGCCGCGGGCGATCATCGACT
The DNA here is from genome assembly GCF_037860755.1 of Aquipuribacter hungaricus. Taxonomy (NCBI): domain Bacteria; kingdom Bacillati; phylum Actinomycetota; class Actinomycetes; order Micrococcales; family Intrasporangiaceae; genus Aquipuribacter; species Aquipuribacter hungaricus. Next base: position 11,300 of record NZ_JBBEOI010000096.1, read on the forward strand.
GCACGTTGCTGATCTGGGTCTGCGCGTCGTTCTCGCTCTGGGTGACGATCACGTCGGCGATGTCCGCGGACTCGCGCTCGGTGGCCGACAGGAACTCTGCCTCCAGCTGCGCGGACCACGTGTTGCCGACGAAATACGAGTCGTAGCCGACGACGAGGCCCTCGGACGACGCCGAGCCCCCCGCCTGGTCGGGCTCGCCCGACGAGCAGCCGGTGACGACGAGCGCGGAGACGACGCCTGCTGCGGCGAGGACGCTCGCGCGCCTGGTCCGGTTCATCATGCTGGGCCCTTTCGTGGGGGTGGCGGGGACCGCCAACGTGACACCTGACCGGTCAACCCGTCAACCTGCGAGACCATAACGTGACACGACAGAAGGAGCACCCCCGTGGAGCGACCAGGCACCGGGCTCTATGTCTTCCCCAGCGACCTGCTCGACGAGGGCGTGGACGCCGTCCGCCGCCGCTCTGACGAGCTGGGCGCCGGCACGCTCGTCGTGGCCGTGGCCTACCATCAGGCCCGCGACGTCGTCCCCCACGCCGGGCGGAAGCCGCGCCTGCGGTACCGCGAGGACGGCGTCTTCTTCGAGCCGGACCCGGACCGCTGGACCGGGACGACGCTGAGGCCCCGCGTGCAGCCGCAGGACCAGCGCGACGCCCTGGCCGCGCTCCTCGCCACCGGCGCCCCCGTCGAGGCGTGGACGGTCTTCCTCCACAACACCAGCCTGGGGGAGGAGCACCCTCGGCTCGCCTCCGAGACCTGCTTCGGTGACAGGCTGCTGTCCAACCTCTGCCCGTCCAACCCCGAGGCGGCCGGCTACGCGGACGCGCTCGCGGCCGACATCGCGGCCCGCGGCCTCGACATCGTGGCCGAGGCGCTCAGCGGCCAGACCTTCGCGCACGGGCACCACCACGAGCGGTCGTTCTCGCCGGTCAGCGAGCTCGACGAGGCCGTGCTGGGGATCTGCTTCTGCGAGCACTGCACCCGCGCCGGGACCTCCGCGGGGCTGGACGTCGGCCGGGTCGCCGCGGCGGCCCGGGTGCGGGTCCAGTCGGCGTTCGCCGGCGCGGCCGGCCGTCCGGCGACCCTGGAGGCCCTCGCGGAGACGCTGGGCGGTGACGTCCTCGCCTACCTCTCCACCCAGCAGCAGACGGTCACCGCGCTCGCCGACCGGCTCGCCCGCACGGTCAGGGGGCACGGTCGCACGCTGTCCTACATGGACCTCACCGGCGCCGTCCTCGGCTACGGCGACGGTGCGCCGAGCGGGCCGGCCGCCGCGTCCCAGGGCTGGAGGATCGCCGTCGACCTCTCGTCGGTGGCCCCCCTGACCGACAGCTGCTCGGTCCTCGGCTACACCGTCGACACCACGCGCCTGCACGCCGACGTGGCCTCGTACCGGGCTGCGGTGGGCGGGTCCCGGCTCAGGGTCGTGCTGCGCCCCGGCTGGCCCGACACCAGCTCGCGCGCGCACCTGCGCGACAAGGTGCGGGCCGTGCTGGACGCAGGGGCCGACCAGGTCGACTTCTACACCTACGGCATGTACGACCAGGAGGTCCTCGACCGCATCCCCTACGCGATGGACGGCCTCTCCGTGCCGTGACCGGCGGTCCGAGGGCCCGTGGTCCTGGGCGGACTCGTGCCCGCGCCGAGCGCGCCGAGGCCGCCGACGACCGCCAGGGCGGCCACGGTCCCGCCCGCCGCGCCGGCCGGGAGGCCGGGCAGCCCCGGCAG
>NZ_JBBEOI010000097.1 GCF_037860755.1 Aquipuribacter hungaricus
CATGATGTGGTGCTCCCTCTGGGTTCGGTCGTGCGACGGGTGGTGCTGGCGGACGGGTGGTGCTGGGGTGCGCGTGCCTCAGCGGCGGCGGCCCTTGGCGGTCTCGGTGGCGCTGGCCTTGCTGTCGGCGGCCTCGGCCCCGCGGGAGCCCATCGGCTGCTCCGGCCCGGTGGTCGTGTCCTTGAGCGTCTGGCGCTCGGTCTCGGCGTTGATCTCGGCGCCGAGCAGGATGATGTAGGTCGTCAGGTACAGCCACAGCAGCAGGACGGCGACACCGGCGATCGCGCCGTACGTCTCGTTGTAGCTGCCGAAGTTCGACACGTACAGGCTGAAGGCGATGCTGCCGAGCAGCCACAGCACGGTGGCGACGGCGGCCCCCTGGCTCACCCAGCGCAGCTTGGGGTCGTCGCGGTCGGGGGCCAGGCGGTAGACGACGGCGAGCGCGACGGCGACGAGGACGACGAGCAGGACCCAGCGGGCGGCCTGCGCGGCGATGGTGCCGGCGATGCCCAGGCCCAGGTTGTCGAGCACGGGCGGGACGACGGCGACGAGGCCGACCGACAGGATGACGAAGACGATGGCGCCGAGGGTGAGCAGGAGCGCCAGGCCGCGGAGCTTGACGAAGCCGCGGGTCTCGTCCTCGTCGTAGGCGATGTTGACGGCCTTGATGAGGTTGGCGGTCCCGCCGGAGGCGGACCACAGCGCGAGCAGGATCGAGATGACGAAGCCGATGCCGAGCCCGCTGTCCTGGCTGCCGACGGCCTTCATCTGCTCGGCGATGATCGAGCTGGCCTCCTGCGGGAGGCCGGCGGTGAGCTCCTCGGCCTGACGGGCGGCGTCCGGGCCGCCGACGACGAGGCCCCACAGGCTGATCAGGGCGATCATCGCCGGGAACAGCGCGAGGAAGGCGAAGAACGCGACTCCGCCGGCGAGCATGGGCACGTTGTCGGCCTTGGCCTCCTTCCACGCCCGCTTCAGGACCTGCTTCCAGCCGGAGGCCGGTATCTCGGTCGGCTTGGTCGCCTGGGCGCCCGGGAGGGCCCCGTCACCGGTGCCGGCTTGTTCTGACGTGGTGGTCCCTCGGCTGCTCACGCTGCGCGAGGTACCCCACGACCGTCGCGGGCATGCGCCGCGGCCGGGACCGCCCCGTGTGGCACGGTTCCCGGGTGCACCCGGACGCCAGCGTCAGCGCCCCCGCCCGGGGCGGGCCCGTCGACCGCGCGGGGCGGCTGCTCGCGCCGGACCTCGCCCGCGGCCTGGCCCTGCTCGGCATCGCGCTGGCCAACTGCGTGTCCTACGTCAGCGGCGTGACCACCGGACCGCTCGCGCGACCGGTGGAGGCGACCCCGGCGGACCGCGCGGTGGACACCGTGGTCGGCCTGCTCGTCGACAACCGCGCCTTCCCCATGTTCACGATGCTCTTCGCCTACGGGTTCGTCACCGTGCTGCGGCGGCAGGCCTCGGCAGGTGTCCCCTGGCCCAGGGCACGCGGCCTGCTCGTGCGGCGCTCGCTCGGGCTCGCGGTGCTCGGCGCCGCGCACCTGCTGCTGCTCTTCGCCGGCGACATCCTCCTGGTCTACGGGCTGCTCGGCCTCGCCCTGGTGCTCGTGGTCCGCGCCGGGGACCGGGTGCTCCGCCTGGTCGGGTGGCTGACGCTGCCTGTCTTCCTGGGGCTCGGCGCGCTCGACGGGGTGGCCGAGGGGGACCCGGGCGGGCCGCCCGGCTACCTGGACGACCTGCTCGACCGGGTGCTCGTCCTCGTCAGCACCGTGGTGGGCGCGCCGCTGTTCGTGGCCGCCCTGGCTCCCGCGGCGGTGGTGGGGGTGCTGCTGGCCCGCAGCCAGGTGCTCGAGGACCCTGCGGCGCACCTGCCGCTGCTGCGCCGGCTGGTGCTCGTCGGGCTGCCCGTGAGCGTCCTCGGGGCGGTCCCGCTGGTGCTGCTGTCGACGCAGGTGGTGCAGGCGCCGCCCGCCGTGGACCTGCTCGCGGGCGCGCTGCACGGCGGGACGGGGCTGCTCGGCGCGGCCGCCTTCCTCGGCGGCGTCGGCTGGCTCGTGGCCGCCCGCGCCCGGCGTGCCGACGACCCCCGGCGGGGCGTGGTGCGGGCGCTCGCGGCCGTCGGCGAGCGCTCGCTCAGCTGCTACCTGCTGCAGTCGGTGCTGCTCGTCCCCCTGCTGGCGCCGTGGGCGCTCGGGCTGGGCGTCGGCGCGGGGACGGCCCTGGTGTCGGGCGTCGCCGTCGCGGTCTACCTCGTCACCGTCGTGGTCGCGCTGCTGCTGGACCGCGCCGGACGCCGGGGGCCGGCCGAGGTGCTGCTGCGCCGGGTGGTCTACGGAGCGGCCCCCAACGTGCGGTAGAGGCTGAAGGTTTCATGTGCGGCGTGTCGGGTATCTCGTCTGCGGCCCTCGGGCCACCCCGCCGTCCCGCTGCGGATGGGGACCCCTCAGACAGGAGCAACACATGGGCATCATCGGTTGGATCGTCCTCGGCCTCATCGCCGGTCTCATCGCCAAGGCCATCATGCCGGGCAAGGACCCGGGCGGCCTCATCATCACGATCATCCTCGGCATCGTCGGGGCCCTGCTCGGCGGCTTCCTCGCCTCCGCGATCTTCGGCGTGAGCCCCAACGACGGGTTCTTCGACCTCAGCACCTGGATCTCCGCCATCGTCGGCGCCCTGATCGTCCTCGGCATCTACCGGGCCGTCGCCGGTCGTCGCCACTCGCGCGTCTGAGAGACGCTGCGCGTCTGACCGACGCCCACGGAGCCCCGGTGACCTCACGGTCGCCGGGGCTCCGGCATGTCTAGGGCGTGCCGCGCAGGCTGTCGAGGACCTTCTGTACCCGCCGCAGACGGGTGGCCTCCGTCCTCGCCCCCTCGACCTGGACGACGTGGTCCTTGCGGTAGCCCGGGGCCAGCGTGTCGAAGGCCGCGCGCATGCCCGGCTCGGCCTCGAGGGCGGTCGCCAGGTCGTCCGGGACGGCGACCTGCCGCGGGCCCGTCTCGCGCCGGAGCGTGACCTCGACCGTCCCGCCGGTGGCGACGCCTGCCAGGCGCCGGTTCTCGGTGCTCATGCCCAGCAGCGTCCGCCCGGCCATGACGGCCGTCGTGCTCGTCCAGGTGTGCGTGCCGACCGTGACCACGACCGGGACCCGCCTGCCCCCGCCGAGCGCCTCCAGGACCTCGTCGGGGACCTCGATGCCCGCCTTGGTGCCGCCCGCGTCGAGCACCTGGGTCGTGAAGGTGACCGGTGCCGGTGCGTCCTCGCCCATGGCTCCTCCTCGCCGCCTCAGCCGTGCGCCATGTCCCCGAAGCGGGAGTAGTGCCCCTGGAACACGGTCGTGATGGTGTCGGTCGGCCCGTTGCGGTGCTTGGCGACGATGAAGTCCGCCTCGCCCGGCCGGTTGTCCTTGTCGTAGATGTCCTCGCGGTGCAGCAGCATGATCATGTCGGCGTCCTGCTCGATGGCGCCGGACTCGCGCAGGTCGCTCATCTGCGGCTTCTTGTCCGTCCGCTGCTCCGGCCCGCGGTTGAGCTGGCTGATGGCGATGACCGGGACCTCGAGCTCCTTGGCGAGCAGCTTGAGCGCGCGGGAGAACTCGCTGACCTCCTGCTGCCGGGACTCCACGCGCTTGCCCGAGCTCATGAGCTGCAGGTAGTCCAGGACGACGAGCTTGAGGTCGTGCTGCTGCTTGAGCCGCCGGCACTTGGCGCGGATCTCCGGCAGCGTCATGTTCGGGGAGTCGTCGATGAACAGCGGGGCGTCGTTGGTCTGCCCGAGCACCCGGGCGATCTTCTGCCAGTCCGTGTCCTGGAGCCGGCCGTTGCGCAGCGCCTGGAGCTTGATGCCCGCCTCGGCGGAGATGAGCCGGGTCGTGATCTCGGTGCGGCTCATCTCCAGGGAGAAGATGACGGTCGCCATGTGGTGGTGGATCGCGGCGGAGCGGGCGATGTCCAGGCCGAGCGTCGACTTGCCGACCGCGGGGCGGGCCGCGATGACGATCATCTGGCCCGGGTGCAGCCCGTTGGTGAGGGCGTCGAGCTCGCGGAAGCCGGTGGGCACGCCGTTGAGGCCCTCGGGGCGGGCCTCCATCTCCTCGAGCTCGGTGACGGTGTCCTGCATGACCTCCGACAGCGGCCGGTAGTCGTCGCGGGCCTGGCGGTCGGTGACGGCGTACACCTCGGCCTGGGCGGTGTTGACGATCTCGTCGACGTCCCCGCCCTCGCCGGCGTAGCCGAGGCTCGCGATCTTGGTCCCGGCCTCGACGAGACGGCGGAGGACGGCCTTGTCGCGGACGATGCGGGCGTAGAACGCGGCGCTGGCCGCCGTGGGCACGGTCGCCACGAGCGTGTGCAGGTACGGCGCCCCGCCCACGCGGTTGAGCTCCCCGCGCCGGCCCAGGACGTCGGCGACGGTCACCGGGTCGGCCGGCTCGCCGCGGCCGAACAGGTCGAGGACCGCCTCGTAGATCATCTCGTGCGCGGGCCGGTAGAAGTCCTGGCCCTTGAGGTTCTCGCTGACGTCGGCGACGGCGTCCTTGCTGAGCATCATGGCGCCGAGGGCGCACTGCTCCGCCAGGACGTCCTGCGGGGGCATCCGCTCGAACCCGCTGGGTCCGCCCTGCTGCCGGGGGGCCGACGTCCCCAGGTCCAGGCCGCTCTCCACGATGCTCACGTGCTCTCCCCACCTCCTCGGTCCGTCCGGACACCTCCCCGGACGGGTCACCGAGGTTGTAGCGAGGACCCCGGACAGAGCCGGACGCTAGGCCCCGGGCAGCCGACACGCCAAGCCCGCCGGCCGCGGTTGTCCACAGGCCCTGTGGACGGCCTGGGGACAGCGGGGACGACCTCCCGGAAAACCGCAGGCCCGCTCGTCCACGGCTGTGGACAGGCCTGGGGACGACGCGCCCGGGATACCAGGCCGCGGACACCCCGCACCCCCTCTGACCTGCGACGACGTCCGCCGCAGGGGTGTGGAGGAAAACTCGTGGCACAGTGGACGACAGATGTCCGGGCTGTGGCGGGGGGGATGACGGTGCCCGACGAGGCGACGCCGCAGGGCACCCGTAGCAGACGCCCGAGGGTGCTCCGACCACGCCCCGTCCACAGGTTGTCCACAGCCCCTGGGACCCCCGTCCGAGGCCCCGGGGGGCCTCCCACCAGCAGGTTGTCCCGGCGCCGCGCCCCCGACGCCCAGGCCCGCGAGATCCTCGGCCTCGCCGTCCCGGCCCTGGGGGCGCTCGTCGTCGAGCCGCTCTTCCTGCTCACCGACACCGCGGTCGTCGGCGCGCTGGGTACGGACGCGCTGGCCGGTCTCGGCCTCGCCTCGGCGGTCCTGTCCACCCTGGTCGGGCTGTTCGTCGTCCTCGCCTACGGGACCACGGCGTCGGTGTCGCGCCGGCTGGGCGCGGGCGACCGCCCGGGCGCGCTGGCGGCCGGGGTCGACGGGCTGTGGCTGGCCGCCCTCGTGGGGGCCGTCCTCGTCGCCGCCGGCCTCCCCACCGTGCCCGCCCTCGTCGGGGCCTCGGGCGTCGGCGGGGGCGCTGCCGACGCGGCCCGCAGCTACCTCACCGTGTCGCTGCTGGGCATCCCGGCCATGCTCGTCGTCCTGGCCGCCACAGGGGTGCTGCGGGGCCTGCAGGACACCCGCACGCCGCTCGTCGTGGCGCTGGCCGGCTTCACGACCAACGCGGCGCTCGTCGTCGTCCTCGTCCACGGCGCGGGCCCCGTCCCGGCGCTCGGGGTGGTGGGGTCGGCGTGGGGCACCGTCGCGGCGCAGACCGGGATGGCCGCCTGGCTGCTGGCGCTCGTCGTCCGCGGCGCGCGCCGGGAAGGCGTCCGGCTGCTCCCCCACGGCCCCGGCGTGCGCACGGCGGCCCGCGCCGGCGTCCCGCTGCTGCTGCGCACCGTCACCCTGCGACTGGCGCTCCTGGCCACGGTCTGGGCCGCCGCCGGGACCGGCACGCAGTCGCTGGCCGCCCACCAGGTCGTCTTCACGGTGTGGACGTTCGGGGCGTTCGTCCTGGACGCGCTCGCCATCGCCGCCCAGGCCCTCACCGGCCGCAGCCTCGGCGCGGGGGACGCCGAGGGCGCCCGCGCGACGACGCGCCGGATGGTCCGCTGGGGGGTGGGTGGCGGCGCCGTGCTCGGCGTGCTCCTGGCGGCGGGCTCCCCGTGGCTGCCGGTGCTGTTCAGCGACGACGCGACGGTCCGCGGCGGCATCACCGCGGGCCTGCTCGTCGTCGGGCTGACGGCGCCGCTGTCCGGCTACGTGTTCGTGCTGGACGGCGTGCTCATCGGGGCGGGCGACGGGCCCTACCTCGCCCGCGCGGGGGTCTGGGCGGTGCTGGCCTACCTGCCGCTGCTCGCGGTCGTGCCGCTGGCCGGGCTCACCGGCACGGTCGGCCTGGTCGTGCTCTGGCTGGCCTTCGCCGGCGGCTACATGGCGGCCCGCGGGCTGACCCTGGGGCTGCGGGAGCGGTCCGGGCGCTGGCTGGTGCTCGGGGCCGGCTGAACGGTCAGTCCGACAGCCAGGCGGCCACGAGGGTCGGCAGGACCAGCGCGACGTGGAACGTCACCACGAGCGCGGCGGTCAGCACGCCGGGACCGACGGGCCAGCCGGTGAGCTGCCACACCCACGCCGCGCCGAGCAGCAGGGTGAGGGCGACGAAGCCGACCCGGTAGGAGCGGACGTACACCTCGCCGCGGACCTGCTGCTCGCGCTCGTCCAGGACCGACGTCGGGAGCTCCTCCACCCCCCGCGTGGACGCCTTGAGCATGCCGAGGAGCAGCACGAACGACACCAGCAGCACCCCGACGCCGACGGCGACCGCCACCGCCCCGAGCCCGCTGTCGACGACGTCGAGGGACAGGAACAGCAGCGCCTCCAGGACGAGCAGCCCGACGAGGGCGAGCACGAGCCGGCGTCGGGCCCGCCGCGTGCGCAGGCCCTCGAACCGGGGGTCGTCCAGGCGCAGGGCCCGGCGCTCGGCCCTCTCCTCGGCGCGCCCGTCGCGGGTGGCAGCTCCTGCGCTCGGTCCGGTGCTGGTCATCTCTGCTCCTCCGTCGTCCGGGACCCCGGCACCGCGCCGGGGCCGTACACCTGGGCGGACAGGGACACGAACGGCTCGAGGGCGAAGACGGCCTCCACCGGCAGGTCGAACACGCGCGCGGCGCGCAGCGCGAGCGCGAGGCTCGGGCTGTACTCGCCGCGCTCCAGGTAGCCGACCGTCTGGTAGTGCACCCCGAGCGCGGTGGCCAGCTCCGCCCTGGACATGCCTCGGTCGGCCCTCAGGACGGCGAGGCGGTTGTGCACCGTGTCCTCGTCCTCGTCGCGGCGTCGTCTCGGCATGTAGCAGGTATACAACATGCGAGAGCAGTCTTCTACCCATTCGTCCGCCCGGGACGACGGACGCCGACGGGCGGCCCCGGCGTGCGGGGCCGCCCGTGGCGGACGTGCAGGTGGTGCGGGTGCGTCAGTCGGAGACGACGTCCACGTCGATCGACGCGGTCACGTCGCTGTGGAGGCGCACCGTGACGGTGTACCGGCCCAGCGACTTGATCGGCTGCGGGATGACGACCTTGCGGCGGTCGACCTGCGGGGCGCCGGCCGCGACGAGCGCCTCGGCGATGTCGCCGGGGGTCACGGCACCGAAGAGGCGGCCGCTCTGGCCCGACCGGGCCGACAGGGTGACGGGCTTCTGCTGGAGGCGGGCGCGGACCTGCTGCGCCTCCTCGAGCGTGGCGATCTCGCGGGCCTTGCGGGCCGTGCGGATCGAGGCCACCTGCGCCTCAACGCCCTTGGTCCACGGGGTGGCCAGGCGTCGGGGGAGCAGGAAGTTGCGGCCGTAGCCGTCCTTGACGTCGATGACGTCACCGGGCTCGCCGAGCCCCGTGACCTCCTGGGTGAGGATGAGCTTCATGGGTGTCCTCTTCCTCAGCGGCCGGCGCTGGAGTAGGGCAGCAGGGCCATCTCGCGCGCGTTCTTGATCGCCTGGGCGATCTGGCGCTGCTGCTGGACGGTCACCCCGGTGACCCGGCGGGCGCGGATCTTGCCCCGGTCGGAGATGAACTTCCGCAGCAGCGCGGTGTCCTTGTAGTCGATGTACTCGACCCCGGCGGTCTTGAGGGGGTTGAGCTTCTTCTTGGGCTTGCGCAGCACCGGCTTCTTGGCGGCAGCCACGGTGTCTCCTCACGTCTGGTGCCCGGCAGCCTGTCGGCCGCACGGACGGGTTCACGATCAGTTCTCGGGGGGCTCGGCGGGGGACCGCCGGCCCAGGAGGTCTGAGACCTCAGAAGGGCGGCTCGTCGTCGGAGCCGGAGTAGCCGCCGGAGGCCGGGCCGGTCGCCCACGGGTCGGCGTAGCCGCCGCCCTGCTGGCCGCCCTGGCTGCTGCCGGGTGCGGACCAGCCGCCACCGCCGCCGCCCTGGCCGCCGCCACCCTGGCCACGGTCCTGGCCGCCCTGCTGGGGCGCACCCTGACCCTGGCCGCCGCCGCCGAACCCGCCGCCGCCGCCACCGCCGCGCTGCGTGCGGTTGACCTTGGCGGTCGCGTACCGCAGCGACGGGCCGATCTCGTCGGCCTCCAGCTCGATGACGGTGCGGCTCTCGCCCTCCTTGGTCTGGTACGAGCGCGACTTCATGCGCCCGGTGACCACGACCCTGGTGCCCTTGGTGAGCGACTCCGCGACGTTCTCGGCCGCCTCGCGCCAGATGGAGCAGCGCATGAACAGCGTCTCGCCGTCCTTGAACTCGTTGGACTGGCGGTCGAACGTGCGGGGGGTGCTGGCGATGGTGAAGTTGGCGACCGCCGAGCCGGACGGGGTGAACCGCAGCTCCGGGTCACCGGTCAGGTTGCCGACCAGCGTGACGATGGTCTCTCCGGCCACGTCGGCCTCCTCAGCGGGAGTCGGGGCGGATGAGCTTGGTCCGCACGACCGACTCGTTGAGGTTCAGCTGACGGTCCAGCTCGAGGACGGGGGCGGGCTCGGTCGACATCGTGACGACGGCGTAGATGCCCTCGTTCTTCTTGTTGATCGGGTACGCCATGCGGCGGCGGCCCCAGATGTCGATGGTGTCGACGCTGCCGCCGTTCTCCTTGATGACCGTGAGGTACCGGTCCAGGCTCGGGGCGACGGTGCGCTCTTCCAGGTCCGAGTCGAGGATGATCATGAGCTCGTACTGACGCATATGGACAACCCACCTCCTGTGGTCTGTCGGCCACGGTAGGTCCGTGGCAGGAGGGTCATGCGTGACGTGCACGGAGCACCCCGTCGGGGGGCGCAGGCACAGCGGGCCACGATACCGCGGCTCAGGCCAGCTCCACGACGAAGCGGTCGTCCTGTGCACGGAGCGGCCCGGCCGCCGGGTCCTCCCCGTCGGCGTCGCGCCGGACCGGGTCCTCCGTCGGGTGCCACCCGGTCCGCCAGGCCCGCCAGCCCAGCCAGGCCAGCGCGGCCAGCCGCGCGACGAGCAGGACCGCGTAGAAGCCCGGCGGCAGCGCGCGGTCGGTGGTGCTGAGGCCGACCAGGTACTCCCAGACGGCGACCACGTACAGCGCCTCCGCGGCCCACCACCACAGGTGGTCCCGCCACACCGGCACCGCCAGCGCCGCCCACGGCAGCAGCCACAGCGACGCCTGCACCGGCACCGTCTTGGCGACGAGCAGGGTGCCCACGAGCAGGACGAGGACGACGAGCGGCAGCCTGGGCGCCCGCGGGCAGGCCAGCACCCAGACGGCCACGGCGAGCAGCACCGCCCCGGTGAGGACCGCGCTGACGACCGACGCCTGGGTCGCGGTGAGCGCGCGCACCCCGGCGACCTGCTCGTCCACGGCGAGGCGCGGCAGCAGCAGGAGGGAGCCGTAGCCCGGCTCGGCGCCCCACCAGCCGCGGGCGGGCGCGGTCCACGCCTGGGGCGACAGCACCGCCAGCGGCAGGTTGACAGCGGCCCAGGTGAACGCCGCCGAGGAGCAGACCAGGGCGACGTGGCGCACCGCCCCCGCCCGGACGGCGAGCAGCACCAGGGCGAGCAGGACGAGCACGACGTGGAGGCGGGCCGAGACGGCGAGGCCGAGCACGACCCCGGCCAGCAGCGGGTGCCCGCGCGCCCAGGCGGCGACCCCGACCACGCCGAGCGCGACGCCGAGCAGGTCGAACGAGACGAGCCCGGACAGCACCACGACCGGGCTGAGCGCGAGCAGGGTCGCGTCCCACGGCCGCCGGCCCGACAGCCGCACCACGGCGAGCACGGCGGCGACGAGCGCGAGGCAGGCGAGCACCGCGTACAGGTCGAAGTACACGCGCGTGCCCGCCGAGACCCCCTCGGCCGCCGGGGCGACGCGCCGGGCCAGGGCCTCCGCCGGTGCGACCAGCGCGGCCAGCAGCGCGCCCAGGTAGGTGGTGAGCGCCGGCTGGCCGAGGCCGTCGGGCGTGGCCGGGTCCAGGCCGAGCAGCGCCCGGGGGGTGCCGCCGAGCGTGCCGTGGAGCACGGCGACGTCGGAGTAGCAGGTGTGGACGAACTGCCCGGGCGAGGTCCAGCCGACCGCCCGGCAGTGCTGCGCACGCACGACCGCGAGCGCGGTGGTGAGACCTGCCAGCAGCACGAGGACCCGCGCGGGCGACCACCACGGGTGCCCGGGCTCGGCCCTGCGGCGCCCGGCCGGGCCGCCCAGCAGCGGGCTGGCCCAGCGGGCGACCGCGTCCTCGCGGGTGGGGGCGGCGCTCACCGCCCCATCATGGCAGCGGGCCCTCGGGCGGACCGGGCTCGCGGGCCTGCCCGGGCGGCAGGACCGGCGCGCGTCCCTGCCCGGGCGGGGCCACGGGCGCACGGCCCTGGTCGCCGGGCTCGACGCTCGGCTCGACCGGCTCCTCGCTCGGCTCCTCCGGCAGCTCCGGGTCCTCCGACGGCTCCTCGACGGGCTCCTCGCTCGGCTCGACGCTGGGCTCCGGCTCGGCGGTGACCGTGGCGGTGACCACGGGCGGCGCGCTGGGCTCCGGCTGCTGCTCCGTCTCCGGGGCCGGTGCCGGTGCCTCGGTCTCCTCGCTCGACCTGTCGGCCGGCTCGATGTCGACCGGGTCGGGGAACTCCAGGACCTCCTGGCCCTCGAGGGCCCGGTCCATGACGCCGGTCCAGATCCGCACCGGCCACGAGCCGCCGGTCACGGTGCGGGTGCCGGGGATGGTGATGGTCTCCGGGTTGCCCTCGGCGTCGAGCTGGTACATGGCGACCACCCCCGCCAGCTGGGGGGTGTAGCCGACGAACCACGCGGCCTGGGCACCCGAGTTCGTCCCGGTCTTGCCGGCGACGGGCCGGTCGAGGCGCTGGGCGTACTCGCCGGAGCCCTCCTCCACGACCTGGGTCATGGCGTAGGTCGCGTTGGACATCACGTCGGGCGAGATGACCTGCTGCCCGGCGGTGTCGGCCTGGAAGTCGACCGCGCCGTTGGGCTCGCGCACCTCGGCGATGACGTGCCACTCCCGGCGCACGCCCTGGGCGGCGAACGTGGCCATGACCTGGGCCATGTCGACCGGACGCGGGGACGCCGCGCCCAGGACGTTGGACACGAAGCTCTCCAGGCCCAGGGTGTCGTCCGGCAGGCCGGCGCGGACGGCCACCTCGCGGGTGGCCTCGGGGCCGACCTCGCTGTTGAGCTCGACGTAGGCGGTGTTCACGGAGTTGGCCGTCGCCTCCACCAGGTCGACCCGGCCGTAGTCGGTGTCGCCGAAGTTGTCGACCGGCCGGTCGTAGCCCTCGATCTCCCGGCCCGAGTTCCCGTCGAAGGTCTCGTCGAGCGGGATCCCGGCCTCGAGGGCGGCTACCAGCGTGAACGGCTTGAACGTGGACCCGGCCTGCGCGGTGTCCTTGGTGACGGCGTTGCGCCGCTGGAGCAGGTCGTCGCCGCCGTACATGCCCCTGATGCCGCCGGTCGCGGGGTCGATCGTCACAGCGGCGACCCGCAGGCCGGGGCTCAGCGGCTCGCCGTCGGTGTCCTCCGGCGTGGGCATCTCCGCGGCGACGCCCTCGAGCACGGCCGCCTGGACGGCCGGGTCGAAGGTCGTGACGACCCGCAGGCCGCCGGTGTCGATGCGCTCGTCGTCGTAGCCGAGGTCGACGAGCTCCTCGCGCGCGGCCTGCAGCAGGTAGCCACCGGGCCCGGCGTACACCTGCTCGTCGCCCTCGACGACCGTGGCGGGCAGCACGAGGGCGTCGGCCGCGGCCTGGTCGAGCACCTCGGTGGCCACGAGGCCGTCGGCCACGTAGTCGAAGCGCTCCTGGGTGGCCTCGGGGTCCTCGGCCGGGTCGTAGCGGTTGGGCGCGGGGAGCACGCCCGCCAGCAGGGCCGCCTGCTCGATGGTGAGCGCGGAGGCGTCGACGTCGAAGTACGCCTGCGCCGCGGCCTGCACCCCGTAGGCACCGCGGCCGAAGTACACGGTGTTGAGGTAGTCGGTGAGGATCTGGTCCTTGTCCAGGCGCCGCTCGACCTTGAGCGAGATGAGGATCTCGCGGAACTTGCGCTGGTAGGTCTGGTCGGAGGTGAGGAAGTAGTTCTTCACGTACTGCTGGGTGATGGTCGAGCCGCCGCCGGCGGGCTCGCCGGTGACGATCCCCAGCGCCGCCCGGGCGATGCCGGTCGGGCTGATCCCGGGGTTCTCGTAGAAGGTGCGGTCCTCGGCGGCCACGACGGCCTGCCGGACGGTGTCCGGGATCTCCTCGGTGCCGACGATGGTGCGGTCCTGCGCGGCGAAGGTCCCCAGCACGCTGACGCCGTCGGCGTAGTACAGCGTCGTCGTCTCGGCGAACACCGCGTCGTTGGGGTCGGGGATCGGGGTGCGCACGTAGGCGACCGCGACCCCCGCCACGACGAGCAGCACCGCCGCCAGGGCACCGAGGCCCAGGACCTGCAGGGTCCGGCGCAGCCAGCCCTTCCGGGGACGGCCCGCAGCCCCGCCGCGACCCGCGCCGCCGGGGCCGCCGGCACCGCCCGCGCCG
>NZ_JBBEOI010000098.1 GCF_037860755.1 Aquipuribacter hungaricus
GGGCAGGGCGACGAGCCTGCCCGGGTCGGGGGCCCCGGCGTCGCCCGCGGCGCGGCCCAGGGCCGACGCCCACGCCGTCATCGCGGCCTCCAGGCCGGGCAGCTGCTCCGGCGTCGCGCCCTTCTGCCGCGCGAAGCCGTGGACCGCCCCGTGGCGGCCGAGCAGCGGGACGTCGACGTCGCTGGCCACCACCAGGTCGACGCCGGCCAGCACCTCGCGCGCGGCGCGCAGGCCGCGGAGCCCGTCGACGGCCAGGCCCGCCAGGCCGCGCGGGCCCTGGTCGGTCCGTACGCCGTCGGCGTGCACCCCGAGCGCCCCGAGCAGCCCGGCGCCGCCGTCGACGGTGACCGAGCCCCCGAGGCCGACGACCACCCGCTGCGCCCCCTCCTCGACGGCGACCTGCAGCAGCTCGCCGACCCCGACGGAGGTCGCGGTGGCCGGGTCCCGCCGGCCGGGCGGCACGAGGTGCGCCCCGCACGCCTGCGCGCTCTCCAGGTAGGCGCTGGTCAGGCCCGACGGGTCGTCCTCGGCCTCGACGAGCAGGACGGTCGCCGGGACCGGGTCGCCGTGCGGGCCGGCGACGGTCGTCGCCAGCGCGCGGCCCGGCAGCGACCCCGACAGCGAGTCCACGAAGCCCGGCCCGCCGTCGGACATGGGCACCAGGTCCAGGTCGTCGCCCGGGGCGTGGGCCGCCCAGCCCTCGGCCATCGCGGCCGCCGCCTGGCGCGCGGTCAGGGTGCCGGTGAAGCAGTCCGGGGCCACGACGACACGCACGGGGGGCAGTGTGCCCGGCGGCGGACCGGGCTGCGCGGCGCCCGTCGGGGCCAGGGCCGGCGGCGGGCGCCGGTGTGCTGCACTTCTGCCATGACAGCTCCGGTCGGCCTGCCGGCCCCCGTCGTCCCCGTCGCGGCCCGCTCCTCCGTCGTCCCCGACTCGCTCCTGCTGCTCGGCCGCTCCGGCGACCTGGCGAGCGAGCGCGGCGTCGAGTGCCCCGGCGACCTCCCCCGGCTGTCCGACCCCGACCTGGTCGCCCGGGCGCGTCGGGCGCGCGCCCGGCTCGGCGACCGGGCGTTCGTGCTGGGCCACCACTACCAGCGCGACGAGGTCATCGAGCACGCGGACGTCACCGGCGACAGCTTCAAGCTGGCCAAGGACGCCGCTGCACGGCCCGAGGCGGAGTTCATCGTCTTCTGCGGCGTGCACTTCATGGCCGAGAGCGCCGACATCCTCACCTCCCCCGACCAGGCGGTCGTCCTGCCGGACCTGTCGGCCGGCTGCTCCATGGCCGACATGGCCGCCATCGGGCAGGTGGAGGACGCCTGGCAGGTGCTCGAGGGCGCCGGGCTGGCGGAGACGACCGTGCCGGTGACGTACATGAACTCCTCCGCGGCGATCAAGGCGTTCACCGGCCGGCACGGCGGGACCGTCTGCACGTCGAGCAACGCGGAGACGGCGCTGCGCTGGGCGTTCGAGCAGAGCGGCGGCCTCGACGGCGGGGGCCGCGTGCTGTTCCTGCCCGACCAGCACCTGGGCCGCAACACCGCCGTGCTCGCCCTCGGCCTGTCGCTGGACGACTGCGTGGTCTACGACCCGTGGAAGCCGGGCGGCGGCGTCGACCCGCAGCGCCTGGCCGGTGCCCGAATGGTCCTGTGGCGCGGGCACTGCTCGGTGCACGGCCGGTTCACCGCGGACGCCGTCGAGGGCTACCGGCGCAAGATCCCCGGCGTCACTGTCGTCGTCCACCCGGAGTGCCGCCACGACGTGGTCACCGCCGCCGACCTGGTCGGCTCGACGGAGTTCATCGTGCAGGCGCTGGAGCGGGCCGAGCCGGGCTCGGAGTGGGTCATCGGGACCGAGCTCAACCTCGTCAAGCGCCTGGCGGGGATGCACCCGGACAAGAAGGTCCACTTCCTCGACCGGGACGTCTGCTACTGCTCGACGATGAACCGGATCGACCTGCCGCACCTGGTGTGGGCGCTGGAGTCCCTCGCCGACGGCCGCCTGGTCAACCGGGTGCAGGTCGACGACGAGACCGCCCACTTCGCCCGGGTCGCCCTGGACCGGATGCTCGCCCTGCCGGGTCCCACCAGCAAGGACTGAGCCCGCTCAGCGTGGGCTGAGGGCCTCCAGCAGGAGCGCCTCGGCGAGGCAGACCCTGGCGAACTCGCCGACGTGCAGCGACTCGTCGGTGCCGTGGGCGCGGGAGTCGGGGTCCTCGACGCCGGTGACGAGCACCGAGGCGCCCGGGAACACCCGGTCCAGGTCGGCGATGAACGGGATGGACCCGCCCACGCCGATGTCCGCCGGCTCGCTCCCCCACGCCGTGGCCAGCGCCCAGCGCGCCGCCGCGTAGCCGGTCGAGGTGGTGTCGGCGGCGAAGCCGTGGCCGTGCTCCTCGGCGACGACGTCGACCTGCGCCCCGCGCAGCGGCTGGGCCAGCACGTGGGCCCGCAGCGCGGCGAAGGCGGCCTCCGGGTCGGCGCCCGGCGGGATCCGGACCGAGACGCGTGCCCGTGCGGAGGGACGCAGCGTGTTCGAGGCGTGCGCGACGTCCGGGCCGTCGATGCCGATGACCGTGAGGGCGGGCCCGGTCCACACCCGGTCGGCGACGGACCCGGTGCCGGCCAGCTCGACGCCGTCGAGGACGCCGGCCTCCTCGCGGTAGACGGCCTCGTCCCAGCCGTCCTGCGCGGCGGCGGCCCGGCGGGCGTGCTCGGGCATCTCGCCCAGGCCCGGGACGGCCACCGAGCCGTCGTCGGCGTGCAGCGACGCGAGCAGGCGGACGAGCAGGGCGAGCGGGTCCGGGGCGGCGCCGCCGTACATCCCCGAGTGCAGGGTGTGGTCGAGGGTGCGCACCTCGACGACGGCCTGCACGAGGCCGCGCAGGGTGGTCGTCAGGGCGGGCGTGCCCACGGCGGCGTTCGTGGAGTCGGCGACGACGAGGACGTCGGCGCGCAGCCGCTCGCCGTGCTCGGCGAGGAACGCCTGGAAGGACGGCGAGCCGATCTCCTCCTCCCCCTCGACGAACACCGTGAGACCGACGCCGGACCCGTCGGGGTGGGCGGCCAGGTGCGCGCGGACCGCCGCGAGGTGCGCGCAGACGCCCGCCTTGTCGTCGGCGGCGCCGCGGCCGTAGAGCCGGCCGTCCCGCTCGGTGGCGACGAAGGGGTCGCTCGACCAGTCGGACGCCTCGCCGGGCGGCTGGACGTCGTGGTGGGCGTAGAGCAGGACCGTCGGGGCACCGTCGGGCGCGGGGCGGCGGGCGACGACCGCGGGGGCGCCGGGGCTGCCGTCGGGGCGCGCGGAGCGGAGCAGCTCGACCTCGGGCAGGCCGGCCTCGCGCAGCAGCCGGGCCACCTCCTGCGCCGAGCGCTCGACGTGCGACTGGTCGAAGGCCGCCGCGCTCACGCTGGGGACGGCGACCAGCGCCCTCAGGTCGTCCAGGACCGTAGGGACCAGGCCCTCGACGAGCGCACGGGTGCCGGCGACGACGTCCTCGGGCGGGGCGGGCAGGGCGGCGGCAGGCTGGTCGGGCACCGGGGCACCGTAGCGCCGCGGCTATCCTCGGGCACATGTTCCGACGTGGGTCCAGCGCCGTCTCGTCCGTGCCCGTCGGGACGCCCGCGGAGCCGCTGTCCGGCAAGGGCCGCGCGACGCCCAAGCGCTCGCAGGCGCAGGCCGCCCGTCGCCAGCCGCTGGTCCCCGACGACCGCAAGGCCGCGGCCAAGCGGGCCCGCGAGGAGCGCCGCGCCGGCCAGACGCGGACCATGGAGGCCTACAGCACCGAGGACCAGCGGCACCTGCCGCTGCGCGACCGCGGACCGGTGCGGCGATACGTCCGCGACCTGGTGGACCGCCGCCGCAACGTCGGCCAGTACTTCCTGCCCGTCGCCTTCCTCGTGCTGTTCCTCGCCGTCGTGCCCAACGAGGTCGCGGTCCTGGTGTCCGCGGTGGCGATGTACACGATGCTCGGCGTGCTCGTGCTGGACTGCGTGCTGCTGTCGCGCACGGTGAAGAAGGCCGTGGCCGAGCGGTTCGGCGCCGAGGCGGCCGAGGAGCGCGGGCTCGGCTGGTACGCGGTCATGCGGGCCACCCAGATGCGCCGGATGCGCCGCCCGGTCGCCAAGGTGCGCCACGGCGAGGCCCCCCGCCCGTAGGCGCCCGCCCCCGTCCGGTCCTCGGGCCAGGGGCACGTCCGGTCCGCCCCGGTTCGCGCCCACCCCCGCGCCGGGTGTGAGATCGGGTCATGGACTACCGACACCTCGGCCGCAGCGGCCTCGTCATCAGCGAGATCGTCTACGGCAACTGGCTCACCCACGGCTCCCAGGTCGAGAACGACGCGGCGACCGCCTGCGTGCACGCCGCCCTCGACGCCGGGATCACCACCTTCGACACCGCGGACGTCTACGCGAACACCGCCGCGGAGACCGTCCTCGGCGACGCGCTGCAGGGGCAGCGCCGCGAGAGCCTGGAGATCCTCACCAAGGTCTACTGGCCGACCGGCCCCAAGGGGCACAACGACACCGGCCTCGGCCGCAAGCACGTCATGGAGTCGATCGACGGCTCGCTGAAGCGGCTGAGGACGGACTACGTCGACCTCTACCAGGCGCACCGCTTCGACGTGACGACGCCGCTGGAGGAGACCATGGTCGCCTTCGCGGACATCGTCCACAGCGGCAAGGCGCACTACATCGGCGTCAGCGAGTGGACGGCCGACCAGATCCGCCAGGGCGCGGAGCTCGCCAAGGAGCTGAAGATCCCCTTCGTCTCCAGCCAGCCCCAGTACTCGATGCTCTGGCGCGTCATCGAGGAGGAGGTCGTCCCGGCCTCCGACGAGCTCGGGCTCGGCCAGATCGTCTGGTCGCCGATCGCCCAGGGCGTGCTCACCGGCAAGTACGTGCCGGGCCAGCCGCTGCCCGAGGGCTCGCGCGCGACCGACTCCAAGGGCGGCGCCGACATGATCAGCCGCTTCATGAACGACGACGTGCTGGGCCGCGTGCAGCAGCTCAAGCCCGTCGCCGAGCAGGTCGGGCTGTCCATGGCCCAGCTGGCCGTGGCCTGGGTGCTGCAGAACCCCAACGTCTCCGGCGCGATCATCGGCGCCTCGCGGCCCGAGCAGGTCACCGAGAACGTCGGCGCCGCCGGCGTCGAGCTGCCCGCGGAGGTCATGACGGCGATCGACGAGGCGCTGGGCGACGTCGTCGTCCGCGACCCCGCCAAGACCCTCGAGGGCATGCCCAAGGGGCGCAGCGTCGCCTCCTGAGCCACCCCGCACCGCCCGCACGACCGGCTCCACCGGTCTTGCGCACGACGAGGGCCCGCGTCCACCACGGACGCGGGCCCTCGGCGTGCGGGCGGGAGGGGTCAGCCCTCGGGCGGGTGCAGGCTCATCGGGCCGTAGACGACCTCCTGCTCGCGCAGGAGGGACACGGCGTCCACCCCGGCGTCGAGCAACTCGCGCCACGACTCCCCCACCCACGACTCGGCCTCGGCCTGGGAGGGGAAGCGCGCGGCCGGCAGGGCCGCCGCGTCCACGACCCCGCCGGCGGAGTCCTCGTAGCGCCACGTCCACGTCTCGCCGAAGGCCTGGGTCACGTCGGCCACGCTAGCCACGCAGCCGCGGCACCGCACGCGAGAGGGGCCGGCGGGGGTGTCCCCGGCCGACCCCTCTGCCCGTGCGGTCCTGCGGTCCTGTGGTCCCGGTCAGCCGTCGGTGGTCGCGGTGCCGGTGGCCTCCTCGGTCGGCTCACCGGTGGCGTCGCCCGTGGGCTCCTCGGTGGCCTCCTCGAGGTCGCCCTCGGTGACGGCCGGGTCGTCGACGGCGGGCTCCACGTTCGAGCCGCCCTCCTCGGCGCCGCAGCCTGCGAGCAGGGTGGCGCTGGCGAGCACGGCCACGGCCGCGCCGGCGAGAGTCCTGCGCATGTGTCCTCCTGGTCGTCCTTGGTCGAGCACGGCCCGGGCGGTACCCGGGTGCCACCTCGCGCGGCGGTCACGACGCTACGGACGGCCGGGCGCCGCGGCACCCTGGTGCGGAGCGCACCCGGGTCGGTGGCCGGGCCGGCGGGCCGTCGCGGGCACACTCTGCGCGTGAGCACTCTCGCCGACCTGCAGGCACTGGCCAGCGACGTCCGCCCCACCGGCCGGGCCGCCGAGCAGCACGCCCGCCACGGGGTCGAGGAGCTCCTCCTGCCGACCGGCTCCCTCGGCGAGCTGCAGCGCCTGGCCGTGTGGTGGGCCGGTGTCCGCCGCGACGCCGGCGCGCCGCCGCCCCGGGCCGTCCGCCTGCTCGTCGTCGTCGGGGACCACGGCATCGCGGTCCGCGGGGTGTCCGCGCTGCCCCTGGGCCACACCGCCGTCACCCTGCGCGGCCTGCACGAGGGCCGCTCGGCGGCGCACGCCGCCGCCTCGGCGCACGGCGTCGACGTCCAGGTCGCCGAGGTGGACGTGGCCGGCCCCCAGGGGCCCCGCTCCCAGCCGTTCGACGTCGGCCCGGCCATGGACCCGCAGCTGCTCGACGACGCGGTCGCGCAGGGCGCCGCCCTGGGCGACTCGCTGGCCGACGAGGGGCTGGACCTGCTGCTGCTCGGCGAGGTCGGCGTCGGGGGGTCGACGACCGCCGCGGCCGTCGTGGGGGCGGCGCAGCGCCGCCGGGTCCTGGAGGTGGTCGGCAGGGGCAGCGGGGTCGACGACGCGGCGTGGATGCGCAAGGCCGCCGCGGTCCGCGAGGGGCTGCGCCGCGCCCGGGCCGGCGGCAAGGACGTGCCCGCCCTGCTGGAGGCGGTCGGCTCCGCCGACGTGGCCGCCCTCACCGCGCTCCTGCTGCGCACGGCCGCCCGCGGGCTGCCGGTGGTGCTCGACGGTCCGGTGAGCGCGGCGGCCGCCGTCCTCGCCCACCGCGTGAGCCCGACCGCCCGGCAGTGGTGGCTGTTCCCCGAGCGGGGCGACGAGCCCGCCCTCCACCGCGCGCAGGACGCGCTCGGCATGCTCCCCGTCCACGCGCTGGGGGTCCGGACCGGCCTCGGGGTGGCGGGCCTCACGGCGCTCGGGACGCTGCGCACCGCCGTGGCCGTCGCGGTGTCCGGAGCCGCGCGCGCGG
Source organism: Aquipuribacter hungaricus (assembly GCF_037860755.1). Taxonomy (NCBI): domain Bacteria; kingdom Bacillati; phylum Actinomycetota; class Actinomycetes; order Micrococcales; family Intrasporangiaceae; genus Aquipuribacter; species Aquipuribacter hungaricus. The sequence continues at coordinate 7,097 of NZ_JBBEOI010000098.1, forward strand.
ACCTCTGGCCGGTGGACCCGCTCGCGGACCCCGCCGAGGAGGACCCCGCCCACGGCAGCGCGACCGGCCCCGAGGACGGCGCCGGTCCGGAGGATCCCAGCGGCACCGTCGAGCAGCCGGCGGAGCCCGGCGCCGGCAGCGGGACCCCGGAGGAGCCCGTCAGTCCCTGACGTGCGGTGGCACGAACGGAGGCCGGGCCACCCGGCAGCGCAGCGCCCGGCCGCGGATGTCCACGACGACCTCGTCGCCCGCGACGAGACCCGCGGCGGTGTCGAGCAGCGCCAGCGCGATCCCGGTCCGCAGCGTCGGGCTGAACGTGCCGGACGTCGTCGTGCCCACCCGCTCGCCAAGGCCGTCGCCGTCGGGGCGGTGCACGGCCATCCCGGCGCGGGGCACGCCCCGGCCCAGGGCCAGCAGGCCGGTGGCCCGCCGGGCCGGGCCGGACGCCTTGAGCGCCACCACCGCGTCGCGACCGACGAAGTCCGGCTTGGCCCAGCCCACGGCGAACCCCAGGCCCGCCTCGACGGGCGAGACGTCGGTGCCGATGTCGCTGCCGTGCAACGGGTAGCCCATCTCGGTGCGCAGCGTGTCCCGCGCGCCGAGCCCGGCGAGCAGGCCGCCGTGCGCGGCCACCGCCCGGGACAGCGCGTCGAACACGCCGGCGGCGCGGGCCGCCGGCACGAGGACCTCGTAGCCCCGCTCGCCGGTGTAGCCGGTGCGGCAGACCACGGTGCGGTCCGACGGGTCGGACGGGTCGGAGCCGGGCGCCGACGGCACCGTGACGAAGGACAGGTAGTCGTGGCCGCGCGGCAGGCCGGCGGCGTCCATGACGTCGTCGGCGAGCGGGCCCTGCACCGCGAGGACGGCCACGTCGGCGTGGACATTGACGACCTCGACGACCTCCACGGCCTGCCCCTCGGCGGCGTACTGGAGGGCGCGGACCACGGCCGGGGCGTTGGAGGCGTTGGGGACGAGCACCAAGTCGTCCGCCGCGACCCGGTAGACGATGAGGTCGTCGACGATGCCGCCGTCCTCGGTGAGGCACAGCGTGTAGCGCGCCCGCCCGTCGGCCAGGTCGGCGACGGGCCCGCTCAGCACCCGCTCGAGAAGGGGCACGGCGCCGGCCCCCCGGACCAGGACGGTGCCCAGGTGGGAGACGTCGAACAGCCCGACCCGCTCGCGCACGGCCGCGTGCTCGGCGAGGGTGCCGCCGCCGGCGTACTCGACCGGCATGGTCCACCCGCCGAACGGGGCGAACCGGGCGCCCGCGGCGGCGTGCGCCTCGTGCAGGGGCGAGCGGTGCAGCGGGGCGGCGGGGGTGCCCGGCGCACCGGCGGCGGGGGTTCCGTCGGGGGTCTCTGATGCGGTGTCGGCCACGCCAGCACCGTAGTGTCACCCCCGCGCCGACTGGCGCCGACCGCCTCCGCCCGCCCCGTGCGGGTCCCGACCGAGGAGCCCCGTGACCGCTGCCCAGCCTGCCCCCGTCCCCCGCGCCGCGCTGAGCAGCGCGAAGCTGTCCGGCGTCCGCGCCGACGCCGCCGTCGTGGGGATGGTGAGCGGCCCCGACGGGGCCGCCGTCGCGGTCGGCGACCTCCCCAGCGACAGCGTCCAGGCCCTCGAGGCCGCCGCCGAGGCGCTCGACTTCACCGGCAAGGCCTCCACCACCCTCCGCCTGCCCGGCGTCGAGGGCCTCGAGGTGGAGCAGGTCGTGCTCGTCGGCCTCGGGGAGGGCGACGACGCCGGCTCCGTGGACTCCGACACGCTGCGCCGCGCCGCCGGCAGCGCCCTGCGCGCGGTCACCAAGGCCGCGACCGTCCTGCTGGTGCTGCCGGTGCGGGACGAGGAGCAGGTCCGTGCGGCCACCGAGGGCGCCCTGCTGGGCGGCTACCGGTTCCGCACCTACAAGACCGGCGAGACGCCGACCCTCGTCGAGCAGGTGCTGGTCCACGCGGGCGGCCGGCGCGACAAGGCCACGAAGACCGCCGTCGAGACCGGCACGGTGGCCGCCGAGGCCGTCGCGCTGTGCCGCGACCTCGTCAACACCTCGCCGCTGCAGCTCACCCCGGAGGCCGTCGCCGAGCGCGCCCTCGAGCTCGCCCGGAGCCTGCCGGTCAAGGTCACCGTGCTCGACGAGAAGCAGCTCGCGCGCAAGGGCTACGGCGGCATCCTCGCCGTGGGCCAGGGCTCGACCCGCCCGCCCCGCCTCGTCACGCTGTCCTACTCCCCCGCGCGCGCCAAGGGCCACGTCGCCCTCGTCGGCAAGGGCATCACGTTCGACTCCGGCGGGCTGTCCCTCAAGCCCCCGGCAGGCATGCCCGGCATGAAGGCCGACATGTCCGGCGCCGCCGCCGTGCTCGCCACCGTCGTGGCCGCCGCCCGGCTCGGCCTGCCCGTCGCGGTCACCGGCTACCTGGCCCTCGCCGAGAACATGCCGTCCGGCTCGGCCCAGCGCCCCAGCGACGTCATCACCATGTACGGCGGCACGACGGTCGAGGTGCTCAACACCGACGCCGAGGGCCGGCTGGTGCTCGCCGACGGCCTGGTCACCGCCGCGGAGGTGTCGCCGGACGCCGTCATCGACGTCGCCACGCTCACCGGCGCGCAGGTGGTCGCGCTCGGCAGCCGCGTGAGCGGGGTCATGGGCAACGACGACGCGCTGCGCAGCGAGGTGCTCGACGCCGCCGGCGCCGCGGGCGAGCAGATGTGGCCGATGCCCCTGCCCGCGCACCTGCGCCGGGGCCTGGACTCGGTCGTGGCGGACATCGCCAACGTCTCCTCCTCGCGGGACGGCGGCATGCTCACCGCCGGGCTGTTCCTGCAGGAGTTCGTCGGCAGCAGGGGCGGCGCCCCGCTCCCCTGGGCCCACATCGACATCGCCGGGCCCGCCTTCAACGAGGGCGGCGCCTTCGACCACGTCCACAAGGGCGGCACCGGCGCGGCCGTCACCACGCTGCTGCGCCTGCTCGAGGCACGCGGCCGCTGAGGTGGTTGGATGATCCCGGACCTGCCGGGGCACCGTCGGTGACCGGTGAGCACGCACGCAGCGAGGTAGGAGCAGCACGTGGCTGAGCAGGAGTACGACGTCGTCATCCTCGGCGGGGGCAGCGGTGGCTACGCCGCCGCGCTCCGCGGTGCCGAGCTCGGCCTGCAGGTCGCGCTCGTGGAGAAGGACAAGCTCGGTGGCACCTGCCTGCACCGCGGCTGCATCCCCACCAAGGCGCTGCTGCACGCCGCCGAGATCGCCGACGCCACCCGCGAGAGCGAGACCTTCGGTGTCCGCGCCACGCTCGAGGGCATCGACGTCCCCGCCGTCACCAAGTACCGCGAGGGCGTCGTCGGCAAGCTCTACAAGGGCCTCCAGGGCCTCGTGAAGAGCCGCAAGATCACCTATGTCGAGGGCACCGGGCGCCTCGCGGACGCCCACACCGTCGAGGTCGACGGCCAGCGCCTGCGCGGCAAGCACGTCGTGCTCGCCACCGGCTCCTACGCCCGCACCCTGCCCGGCCTGGAGATCGGCGGCCGGATCCTCACCAGCGACGGCGCGCTGGCCCTGGACCACGTCCCGGACAAGGTCGTCGTGCTCGGCGGCGGCGTCATCGGCGTGGAGTTCGCCAGCGTGTGGCGCTCCTTCGGCGTCGACGTGACGATCGTGGAGGCCCTCCCCCGCCTGGTCGCGGCCGAGGACGAGGCCGTGTCCAAGGTGTTCGAGCGCGCCTACCGCAAGCGCGGCATCACCTTCAAGACCGGTGTCCGGTTCACCGGCGCCACCCAGGACGACGACGGCGTCACGGTGACGCTGGAGTCCGGCGAGGAGCTGCGCGCGGACTACCTTCTCGTGGCCGTCGGGCGCGGCCCGGTCACCGAGGGCCTCGGCTACGAGGAGGCCGGTGTGACGGTCGACCGTGGCTTCGTCCCCACCGACGAGCGCCTCCGCACCGGCGTCGACAGCGTCTTCGCCGTCGGGGACATCGTCCCCGGCCTCCAGCTGGCCCACCGCGGGTTCGCCCACGGCATCTTCGTCGCCGAGGAGATCGCCGGGCTGAACCCCGCCCCGGTCGTCGACGTGATGATCCCGCGCGTGACGTACTCCGACCCCGAGATCGGCAGCGTCGGCTACACCGAGGCCCAGGCCAAGGAGAAGTTCGGCGCCGACAGGGTCGAGACGTACGAGTACAACCTCGGGGGCAACGGGCGCAGCCAGATCATCGGCACCGCCGGGTTCGTCAAGCTCGTCCGCGAGAAGGACGGCCCCGTGGTCGGGGTCCACACCATCGGCGCGCGCATGGGCGAGCAGATCGGCGAGGGGCAGCTCATCGTCAGCTGGGAGGCCTACCCGGAGGACGTGGCGGCCCTGGTCCACGCGCACCCCACGCAGAACGAGGCCATGGGCGAGGCGCACCTGGCGCTGGCGGGCAAGCCGCTGCACGCGCACAGCTGACCCACCCGGACCACCGCACGGCCCGCCCGTCCACCCGGGCGGGCACGCACAGACCCGCATCCCGGCCGACCCCGGCCAGCACACCAACGCAGTCGCAGACGGAGGACGAGCCGACATGGCGAACCCGGTCAACATGCCGCCCCTGGGTGAGAGCGTCACCGAGGGCACGGTCACCCGATGGCTCAAGCAGGTCGGGGACCGGGTCGAGCAGGACGAGCCCCTGGTCGAGATCGCGACCGACAAGGTCGACACCGAGATCCCGTCGCCCGTCGCGGGCACCCTGCTGGAGATCACCGTCCCCGAGGACGAGACCGCCGAGGTCGGCGCCCAGCTCGCCGTCATCGGCGAGGAGTCCGAGGCCGGCTCCGGCGGCGGCGACGCCGGCGGTGCCCCCGACGACGCGGCGACCCCCGAGGTCCGCGAGGAGGAGCGCCAGGACTCCGGCTCCGAGGCCCCGTCGTCGGAGGACTCCGTCCCCGTCGAGCAGGCCGACGTCCCGGCCGAGGCGCCCAGCCCCGACGCCGACGCGCCCGCGGCCAAGCCGACCGCCGACACCCAGCATGGCGGCGGCGGCACCGAGATCGTCATGCCCGCGCTCGGCGAGTCCGTCACCGAGGGCACCATCACCCGGTGGCTCAAGGCCGAGGGCGACACCGTCGAGGTCGACGAGCCGATCGTCGAGGTGGCGACCGACAAGGTCGACACCGAGATCCCGTCGCCCGTGGCCGGCACCGTCCTGCGCATCCTCGTCCAGGAGGACGAGACCGCCGAGGTCGGCGCGCCCCTCGTGGTCGTCGGCGACCCCTCTGCCTCCGGCGGCAGCCAGGACACTCCCGCCCAGGACCCCGCCCCCGCGGAGGAGCCGACACAGGCCCCCGCCGCCGACGTCGAGGACGCCGCCGCGGAGCAGCCCCCGACGACCGGCACCCCCCAGGGCTCCCCCGAGCCGCTGCAGGACGCCCGCTCCGGGCAGCAGCCCCCCGAGGCCTCCGGCGAGCACGCCGGCGACACCGCCGAGGACAGCTCGGCCGGGCAGTACAACTCTCCCGAGGCCCAGGTGCCCCAGCCGACCGCGCTGGACACCACGCCGACCACGCAGGACTCCGAGCAGGGCTCCGGCGCGCAGCCGTCCGGGCAGGGCTCCGGCATGTCGGCCGTCTCCACCGGCGGCGACGCCAGCGGGTACATCACGCCGATCGTCCGCAAGCTCGCCGGCGAGAAGGGCGTCGACCTGTCGACCGTCACCGGCACCGGCGTCGGCGGGCGCATCCGCCGCCAGGACGTCCTCGCCGCGGCCGAGGCCGCCGAGAAGGCGTCGCGGGCCGCTGCCGAGACGCCCGCCCCGGTCGAGGCCCCCGCGCCGGCCGCAGCCG
>NZ_JBBEOI010000099.1 GCF_037860755.1 Aquipuribacter hungaricus
TTGGCCTCCGACTTCTGCGCCCGCGCCGGCCCCGGCCAGCAGCACCGCGAGGCCCGCCGCGGACGACCCGAGCGGCGCACCTGCCGGACCGAGCACGACGACGTCACCGGGGCGGGCGCCGCCCCTGCCGACCGGACCGCCCGGCCCGACGAGCACGCCGGAGGAGGTGCCGGTGAGCACGAGGGCGCCCCCGTCGGCGACGTCGCCGCCGAGCACCGCGGCGCCGGCCGCCCCCGCCTCCGCGGCCAGGCCGTCGGCGAGGTCGAGGCACCAGGACACCGGCGTCGACCCGGGGACGACGAGCGCGAGGACCAGGCCGACCGGGACGGCCCCCATCGCCTCCACGTCGGCGAGCACCTGCACGGCGGCCTTGCGGCCCACCTCGTACCCGCTGGACCAGTCGAGCCGGAAGTCGACGTCCTGCACGAGGGTGTCGGTGCTCGTCACGAGCGGGCCGTCCAGGTCCAGCACGGCGGCGTCGTCGCCGGGGCCCACGAGCACGCGGGCCGGTCCCGTGGTGGTCGAGGCGACGGCGAGGCGGGCGACGACGGCCCTGACCAGCGCGTCCTCCCCCACGTCGGCGACCGTCACGCCAGCGCCGGAGACCGCCCCGGGGTCCAGCGCCATGGTCGGTCTCCTCGCGATACGGTCGGCGGATGGTGCAGGCGTACATCCTCGTGCAGACCGAGGTCGGCAAGGCGGGCAGCGTCTCCGACGCCATCCGCAGCATGACCGAGACCGTGTCGGTGGAGAACGTCACCGGCCCCTACGACGTCGTCGCCAAGGTGCAGGCCGAGACCCTCGACGAGCTCGGCCGCCTGGTCGTGGCGCGGGTCCAGGAGCTGTCCGGCATCACCCGCACCCTCACGTGCCCGGTCGTCAACGTCTGAGCCGCGCCCGCCGGGCCGCGGTCCCGGTGCTGCTGGGCCTCGCCGCGGTCGCCCTGGTCCCCGGTTGCGCCGGCCCGGTGCAGGTGACCGCCGCGCCGGAGGGCTCCTCGGACGCCTGCGCGGACGTGCTCGCCCTGCTGCCCGCGGAGCTCGCGGGGCAGCCCGAGCGGGAGACCCGCGGGGCGGGGACCGCGGCCTGGGGCGACCCGGCCGTGCTGCTGCGCTGCGGCGAGGAACCGGTGCTGGCCTCCACCCAGCCGTGCGTGAGCGTGCCCGGCGGCGGCGAGGACGTCGACTGGGTGGTGCTGGCCTCCGACGACAGCGGCTCCATCGTGCGGACCTTCGGCCGGGACCCCTCCGTGGAGGTCGAGGTCCCGGCGACCTACGGCCCGGCGCCCGTCGCCGTGCTGCCCGACCTGGCCGAGGCCGTCGCCGCGGTGCCCGCCACCGCGGTGTGCACCGGCTGAGCGCTCACCCCGCCGGCGTGCCCGAGAAGGCCCCGCCCGGGCCGCCGACCAGCCGGGCGAAGCGCCGACCGACCTCGCGGTGGGTGGCGGCGTCCGGGTGCAGGCCGTCCGGGAGGGGCCGCAGGCGCTCGTCCTCCTCGCCGTAGAGGGCGCGGCCGTCGACCAGGTGCAGGGCCGGGTCGTCCGGCTGTCGCTCCGCCACCGCACGGGCCACCTCGTCGCGGACCACCCGCAGCGTGAGCCGGCCCGCCGGGACGTCGGCGGGGTCGCCGCTTGCCCGGAACCGCACCCGCCCCTCGCGCAGCGCGTCCAGGTCGAACGCCCCCGGTCCCGGCGTGTCCTCGTGGACCGGGCACAGCAGCGGTGACACCAGCACCAGCGGGGCGGTGGGGTGGCCGTCGCGCAGGGTGTCGAGGAAGCCGTGCAGGGCGGCACGGAACGCCCGCAGCCGCATGACGTCCGCACCGACGACGTTGATGCCGACCTCGAGGCTCAGCAGGTCGGCCGGGGTGGCGGCCAGCGCCCGGGCGGTCGACGGGTCGAGCAGCATGCTCCCCCCGAGGCCGACGTTGACCAGGTCGACGCCGACGGCGGCCGCCGCGACGGCCGGCCACGTGCCGGTGGGCCCGTCCGCGCCCGAGCCCTGGCTGATCGAGCTGCCGTGGTGCAGCCACACCGGGCGCCCCGTGGCGGGGGCCGGGTGCACGGGCGCGTCCGTCCGCAGCTCGACCAGCTCCGTGGCCTCGTCGTGCGGCAGCCAGACCTCCACCGTCTTGTCGACCGCGGGCAGCCCGTCGAAGCGCGCCGTCCCCGGGGCGCCGGTGACCACGGAGGTGGTCTGGGTGGCGAGGTCGACCGTCAGCGTGTCCCCGCCGGCGACGCTGGTCCGGCCGGCCGGGCGCCCGTCGACGAGCAGGTCGTAGACGCCGTCGGGCCGGGCCGGCAGGCCGGGGTAGACCCGTTTGGTCGGGACCGTGACGAGCTCGACGACGGTGGCCGCGGTGCGGAACCGCAGCCGGACGCCGGAGGGCTGGGCCTCGACCATCCGCAGCTGGTCGTCGACACCGAGCCCGCGGGCGCGGGCGGGCAGCCGGTGCGGGCGCAGCCCCCGGGCGGTCGGCTCGAGCTCGAGCGCGCCGTGGACGAGCGCCGGGGTGACGGGGGTGACGTGGCCCGGCCGCACGCCGCTCACGCCGCTCACGCCGCTCACGCCGCGACCCAGGCGCGCAGGGCGAGGTCGACGGTGTCGACGAGGCGTTCCCACGACCGCTGCGACGGGGGCGCGCTGTGGCTGAACCCGCCCGAGGCCTCGAGGTCGACGAAGCCGTGGACGAGGCTGCCGAGCAGCCGGACGCCGTGCGTCTGGTCCTCGCCGGTGAGGTCGTAGCCGCGCAGCACGGCGCGCGCCATCTCGGCGTGCCGGGGTCCTGCGCCGCTGGCGGCCGCCTGAGCGTCCAGGGGCAGCCGGGAGGCCGCGTACCGGCCCGGGTGCTCGCGCGCGTAGCCGCGGTAGGCGTCGGCGAAGCCGCGGACGGCGTCCTTCCCCGCCCGACCGGCGATGCCGTCGGCGACCCGGTCGGCCATCTCCGCCAGGGCGAGCTGGGTGACCCGGCTCCGCAGGTCGTCGGTGCTGGTGACGTGCGAGTAGAGGCTGGCCGGCTGCACGCGCACGCGCCGCGCCAGCGCGGACACGGTGAGCCCGGCGGTGCCGACCTCGTCGACGAGGACGGCGGCCGCCTCGACGAGGCCGGCCCGGGTGAGTCCTGCGCGTGCCACTGGTCCTCCTGCGAGCTCCTCCTATGGGTTGTCGTCGACAGCCTACAGGTCGTAGGCAGCGTGGCCTGCCTGCGCGCACGGGTTGTGTCCGGCCCCCGCGCGATGCTCCTGCCATGCGCAGCAGCCCTCCCGGTGTCGACGACCTGCTCCGGCTGGTCGAGGCCCTCCGGCTGCTCGACCGGTCGGTGGACGACGCCACCCGGGTCTCTCGGCTCCGCGCCCTGGAGATGCTCAAGGCGGCGGCGTCAGCAGCACAGGCCCGCGACACCGCCGACCTGGCTGCGTCCCGACACGCCCAGCGGGCCGCTGCGGGGGTGCCACCGCAGGAGCGGGGGCGAGGTGTCGCCGCGGAGGTGGCGCTGGCCCGCCGGGACTCCCCCCGGCGGGGCGCGCAGCACCTGGGCCTGGCGACGGCGCTCGTCCACGAGATGCCGTGCACCCTCGCCGCGCTGGAGGCCGGCCGCATCAGCGAGTGGCGGGCGACGGTCCTCGTCCGCGACACCGCCTGCCTGACGCGTGCGGACCGCACCGCCGTGGACGCGGAGGTCGCCGGCGACCCCGCGGTGCTCGAGCAGCTCGGGGACCGGGCGCTCGGCGCGCGGGTGCGGCAGGCGGCCTACCGGCTCGACCCGCTCTCGGTCGTCGAGCGGGCCCGGCGGGTGGAGCGGGAGCGCCGGGTGACCCTGCGGCCGGCGCCGGACACCATGGCCTACCTCACCGCGCTGCTGCCCGTCGCGGCGGCGGTGTCGGTCGTCGCCGCGCTGGGTCGTGCCGCCGACGCGGCGCGGGGGTGCGGCGACGGCCGGCCCCGGGGCCAGGTGATGGCCGACACGCTCGTGGCCTCGGTCGTGCAGCACCCTGAGGTCCCAGCCCCCGCCGGGGAGCGGGGGGCCGCGGTCCGGCTCGTCATGACCGACCGCGCCCTGCTGGACGGCGGCGACGAGCCTGCCGACGTCGAGGGGTACGGGCCCGTCCCGGCCGGGTGGGCGCGCGAGCTCCTCGCCGGCACGCTGGACCGCGGCGACGAGGTGTGGCTCCGACGGCTGGTGCTCTCGCCGGTCAGCGGGCGACCGGTCGCCACCGACAGCCACGCCAGGCTCGCCCCGCGGGCCCTGGCCGACTGGGTGCGCACGCGGGACGCCGGGACCTGCCGCACGCCCTGGTGCGACGCCCCCGCGCGTCACGTCGACCATGTCGTGCCGCACGCGCGGGGCGGGCCCACGACCGCCGAGAACCTCCAAGGTCTGTGCGAGGCGTGCAACCACGCCAAGGAGGCACCGGGGTGGCGGGCGTCGGTGGTGCTCGACCGAGCGGTCGTCGGGCGTGGCGGGGCGGCGGCAGTCCGTGGCGACCCGCTGTCGGACGAGCCACCGGACGACGGGCTGGCGGACGACGGGCCGCACACCGTGGTGACCAGGACACCGACGGGGCACCGCTACCGCTCGGTGGCTCCACCGCTGCCGGGCGCGCAGCGGGGACAGGACCCAAGGGGGCAGAGCGGCGGACCACCAGGACCGGATCCCCTGGAGGTCCAGGACGACGGCATCGCCGGTGTCGTCGAGCGCTGGCTCGCCGGCCGGCTGCTCACGGGCGCGCTGGGGCTGCTGTGACGCCCTCGGGCTCGTCGACGGGGCCACCGCCGGCGAGCAGCAGGAGGAAGCCGGTCCCCACGAGCACCGCGACGGCGCCCGCGAGGGCCAGGGTCCCGGCGGCCCCGACCAGTCCGACGAGCGCGGCCCCGAGCAGCAGCGACGACACGTTGGCGCCCTGGTACAGCACGCCGAGCGCGGCGAAGACGCGACCGCGCCGGTCGTCGGGCGTGCGCGCCCGCACCAGCGAGCTGGACGCGACGACGGCGACCCCGTTGCCCGCGCCCGCCACGACCCAGCCGACGACGACCCACGCGAGCTCGAGGCGGAACCCGCCGAGGCTCGCGACGACCAGCCCGGCGCCCAGCAGCACGCAGGAGCCGAGCAGCGCCCGTGCGGTCGCGCCCGAGGTCCGCAGCCGGCCCGCCGCCCAGGACGCGACCAGGGACGACGCTGCCCACGCCGCCGCCACGGCCCCGTACACCGTCTCGCTGGCGCCCAGCAGGTCGACGACGACGAACACCTCGGCGACGTTGACGGACGTCACGCACACCAGGCTCACCGCCAGCCCGACGGTGCACAGCAGCAGCACCCGGTCACCCCTGAGCCACCGCACCCCGGCCAGCACCTCGTCGGCCCGCCCCGCTCTGTCGCCGCTCCCGACGGCGCCGCTCCGGGGTCCACCGTCCTCCTGGGCGGCGCGGACCGGCACGCGCCGGGCGCGCAGCAGGGCGACCAGCCCGGCCTCGAGCACGAACGACGCCGCGTCCAGCCGCAGGGCGGTGCCCGCGCCCAGCACCCCGACCGCCAGGCCCCCGAGCGGCAGGCCGACGAGGAAGCCGACGTTGCCCGCCACGGCGACGGCCGAGTAGCCCCGTCCGGCCCGCTCCTCCCCCACCACCCAGGGGACCAGCGCCTGCACGGCCGGAGCGACGAGGGCCTGGCCGGCCCCGACCACCACGAGCATCCCGACCAGCGCGGGCAGCGAGCCGGTGGCGGTGCTGCCCAGGCCGACAGCGACCGCCTGGGCGAGGCAGGCGAGCACGAGCAGGCGCCGGGCCGGGTACCGGTCGACGAGCAGCCCGGCGACGGGCGCAGCCACGACCGCCGCCAGCAGCTCGGCGCCGAGGGCGAGCGCCAGCGACCACGGCCCGAGGGGCTCCGCGACGAGCACGACGGTCACCGTCGTCGCCGACGAGCCGGCCACCGTCAGCAGCCGCGCCGCCGTCAGCAGCGCGAGGTCGCCCCGCGGCCGGGGCGCCATCCCGGCGGAGGTCACCGCAGCCCGGTGCCGCGCCCCAGCGCCAGGGCGAGCAGCCGGTCGACCAGCTTGGGGTACGCCACCCCGGTCTCGGCCCAGAGCCGCGGGTACATCGACGTGGCGGTGAAGCCCGGCATGGTGTTCACCTCGTTGACCACCAGGCGGGGCACGCCGCCGGACAGGTCGACGAACCAGTCCACCCGGGCGAGCCCCTCGCAGCCCAGCACCTCGAACGCCCGGACGGACTCCGCCCGCACGAGGTCGGCCACCTCCGTCGGCAGGTCGGCCGGGGTGTCGAGGCGCACGGCGTCCCCGTCGAGGTACTTGGCGTCGAAGTCGTAGAAACCGTCGGTGAGCACGACGATCTCGCCGCACACGCTGGCCTCGGCCACCCCGCCGTCGAGGCCGCCGAGCACGCCGCACTCGACCTCGCGCCCCGTCACCGCCTGCTCCACGAGGACCCGGGGGTCGTGCTCGGCCGCGGTCTCCAGCGCGGCGAGCAGCGCGGCGGGGTCCGTCGGGTCCTCGAGCCGGGTGATGCCGAAGCTCGACCCCGCCCGCGACGGCTTGACGAAGACCGGCGCGCCCAGCCGGGCCACGGCCGCCACGACGCCGTCGAGGTCCGTGCGCCACCGGCGGGGCTCGACGAGCTCCCAGTCCGCGACGGCGAACCCCTCGTGCTGCAGCAGCACCTTCATCGTGTGCTTGTCCATGCAGGCGGCGGAGGCGAGCACGCCCGAGCCGACGTACCGGGTCCCCGCGAGCTCCAGCAGGCCCTGCAGCGTGCCGTCCTCGCCGTAGGGGCCGTGCAGCAGCGGCAGGACGACGTCCACCGCACCCAGGTCGACCGGGGCCTGCCCGTCGACCACCCGCACCAGCGCGGTGCCGTCGGTGCCGGTCCGCGGGAGGACCCGGCCGGGCTCGGCGGCCGCGGCGGCCGTCACCTCGGGCAGGTCCCGGCCCCGCAGCGCCCACCGGGCCGGGTCGTCGTCGACGAGCAGCCAGGTCCCGTCGCGGGTGACCCCGAGGGCGAGGACGTCGTAGCGGCTGCGGTCGACGGCGGCGAGCACCCCGGAGGCGGTGACGCAGGAGATGCCGTGCTCCGTCGAGCGGCCGCCGAAGACGACGGCGACGCGGGGACGGGGTCCGGCGGGCGGGCTCATGGGCCGCCACGCTAGCCGTGCCGCCTACGCTGCAGCCGTGCAGCCGACCCCCGACTCGCCGCTCGCCCCGCAGACCCGCCTCGTCCACCTGGGCCGTCCGGCGCGGGTCCCCGGCGGCCCGCTGAACCCGCCGGTGGAGCTGTCCACGACGCTGCACGCGGCCACCGACGAGAGCGGCGGCGCCGACGCCGGCGTCGTCAACTACGCGCGCTCGGGCGTGCCCACCTGGCAGGCGCTCGAGGAGGCCCTCGGTGACCTCGAGGGCGGGACGGCGCTCGTGCTCGGCAGCGGCATCGCCGCGGTCGGTGCAGCGGTCCAGGTCGTCCTCGACGAGCGGGCGGGCTCCGGTCGCACGCCGGTCGTGGTCGCGCCCGCGCACGGGTACTCCGGCACGCTCGGCCTGCTCGACCACCTCCGGGCCACCGGCCGCATCGACCTGGTCTCCGTCGACCCCGCCGACACCGGCGCGATCGTGGCCGCGGTGGACGGCGCCGACCTGCTGTGGGTCGAGAGCCCGGTCAACCCCACCATGGAGGTCACCGACCTCGTCGAGGTGTGCGGCGCCGCCCGCCGTGCCGGGGCACGCTCGGTCGTCGACAGCACCTACGCCACCCCGCTGCTGCAGAACCCGCTCGCGCTCGGTGCCGACGTCGTCGTGCACTCCCTCACCAAGTCCGTCGCGGGGCACTCCGACGTGCTGCTCGGCGCCACCGTGACCGCCGACGACGGCCTCGCCGCCGCGCTGCACGACCACCGCACCCGCAGCGGCGCGGTGCCCGGACCGTTCGAGACGTGGCTCGCCCTGCGCGGCCTGCGGACCCTCGACGTCCGCCTCCAGCGCGCGCAGGAGAACGCCCAGGTCCTCGCCGAGCGCCTGCTCGAGCACCCCGCCGTGCTCCGGGTCCGCTACCCCGGCCTGCCGTCCGACCCGGGCCACGAGGTCGCCGGCCGCCAGATGCGCGGCCCCGGCACCCTGCTCGCGGTCGACCTCGCGGGCGCCCGCGAGGCCGAGGCCCTGGCCGCGGCGGTCCGCGTGTGGACCCACGCCACCAGCCTGGGCGGCGTGGAGTCGCTGCTCGAGCGCCGCCGCCGGCACAGCGGCGAGCGGGGCACGGTGCCCGAGGGCCTGGTGCGGCTGTCGGTCGGCATCGAGCACGTCGAGGACCTGTGGGCCGACCTGGCGCAGGCGCTGGACGCCACCGCCCGCTGACCGGTCACCCGGCTCGCGCTGACCGGGCGCTGACCGGCTCCGCTAGCCGCTCTCGGCCTTGCGGGCCCGGCGGAACATCGTCGCGGCGAGCTCCTGCGGGCGCAGCGCCCCCGTGACGACGGCGGCGACGGCCTCGGTGATCGGCACGTCGACGCCGAGCGAGCGCGCCAGGGCCAGCAGCGAGCGGCAGCTGACGACGCCCTCGGCGGTGCGCCGGGTCGCGCCGACGACCTCGTCGACGCTGTGCCCGGCGCCGAGCTGCTCGCCGAAGGTGCGGTTGCGGCTCAGGGGCGAGGTGCAGGTCGCCACCAGGTCGCCCATGCCGGCCAGGCCGGCGAAGGTCTGCGGGTCCGCGCCCAGCGCGGTCCCCAGCCGCGCGGTCTCGGCCAGCCCGCGCGTGATGAGCGAGGCCTTGGAGTTGTCGCCCATGCCGAGCCCGACGGCCATGCCCACGGCGAGCGCCATGACGTTCTTCATCGCCCCGGCGATCTCCACGCCGACCACGTCGGTGTTCGTGTACGGGCGGAAGTAGTCGGTCGAGCACGCGGCGGCGACCCGCTCGGCGAGCGCGACGCCGGGTGCGGCGACGACGGTCGCCGTGGGCTGGCGCTCGGCGATCTCGCGGGCGAGGTTGGGCCCTGACACCACGGCCACGCGGGCGGCGTCCACCCCGGCGGCCTCGGCGACGACCTCGCTCATCCGGCGCCCGGTGCCCAGCTCGACGCCCTTGGCGAGGCTGACGAGCACCGCCCCGTCGGGGATCGCGCCCGCCAGCGGTCCGAGGGTGTCCCGCAGCACCTTGGACGGCAGCGCGAGGACGAGCACGTCGGCCCGCGCGACGGCCGACGCCGCGTCGGTCGTGGCCCGGAGCGCCGAGGGCAGCTCGATGCCGGGCAGGTAGGCGCTGTTGCGGTGGTCGCCGTCGATCTCGGCCACGACGGCGGCGTCCCGGCCCCAGACGGTCGACGGGCAGCCCGCGTCGGCGGTCACCGCGGCAAAGGTGGTCCCCCACGAGCCGCTGCCCAGGACGACGACCCGGTCGGTGCTCACGCCCGCGCCGCCCCGCCTGCGCGGTCGTCCGACGGTCCCCCGGCCGCGCCACCAGCTGGTCCGGTCGTCGGGCCGCAGTCGTGCCCGTCATAGCGGCCGGTCTCCGGCAGCCCCGCGGCCTTGGGGTCGAACAGCGTCTCGGGCGGGGTCTCCCCGCGCTGCTCGGCGACGATGCCGACCAGGGCGGCCATGATCCGGTCGGTGGCCTCGCGGAGGGTCTCGGCGTCGACCGGCCGGTCCCGCAGGTCGTCGAGGTCGACGGGAGGGCCCGCCCAGACGTGCACCGTCTTGCGCGGGAACAGCCGCAGCCGCGTGGTGTAGCGCGGCAGCACGGTGTGCGCCCCCCACTGGCCGATCGGCACCACGGGCGCCCCGGTGGCCAGCGCGATCCGGGCGGCGCCGGTCTTGCCCCGCATCGGCCACAGGTCGGGGTCGCGGGTGAGCGTGCCCTCGGGGAACACCGCGACCAGCTGGCCGGCGCGGACGGCGGCCACGGCCGAGTCGTAGGCGCGGGCGGCGTCGTCGGTGCCGCGGTGGACCGGGATCTGCTGGGCGCTGCGCAGGAGGGGGCCCAGCCCGGGCACGGAGAACAGGCTCGACTTGGCGAGGAAGCGCATGACCCGGCCGTTGCCGTGGACGAAGTGCGCGAACGTCATGGGGTCGAGGTTCGACGCGTGCACCGTCACGGCGACGACGCCGCCGGTGCGGGGCAGGTTCTCGCCGCCCCGCCAGTCCCGGCGCAGCAGCAGCCGCAGCAGCGGGATGACGACGAGGACGGTCGCCCGGTACCCCCAGCCCAGCCGCGCGCTCGTCTCGGCGCGATCAGCCACGGGTCACCTCCGTCGGTCGTGGCACGCGTGGTGCGTCCCGGCGACGCCCGTCGCCGCGGAGCACAGTAACGGGGCCGCACGGTGCGGGCAGCAGGCCGGCGGGGTGGCTGCCCGAGGCACGGACGGCGGACGCACGGCGGACGCACGAGGGACAGACGAGAGCCGCACGAGGGACGGGCCGGGGCGGTGGGAGCATGTCCGCGATGCGCAGCGCCGACCCCCAGGACCGGCCCGGCCGCTGGACCGTGGTGCTACCCGTCAAGGGCGGCACGATGGCCAAGTCCCGGCTGCGGCACCCCGCCCGGGCGGGCCTGGCGGCGGCGGTGGCGCTGGACACGACCGCCGCGGTGGCGGCCTGCCCGCGGGTGCGCCGGGTGCTCGTCGTCACCGGGGACGCCGCCACCGCCGCCGCGCACGTCGCGCTCGGCGCCGAGGTGGTAGCGGACCCCGGCGGTGGCCTCGCGGCCGCACTCGCTGCTGGCGCCCTCGCCGCAGGTACCTCTGCAGGTGCCGCCGCCGCTGGTCAAAGCCCCACCGACCCCGGCCCGTGCGCCCTCCTGCTCGCGGACCTGCCGGCGCTGCGCCCGGACGACCTGGCGCAGGCGCTGCAGGCGTGCGAGGACGCCCTCGCCGCCGGTGCGGACCAGGTCACCGTCCCGGACGCCGACGGCACAGGCACGGTCCTGCTGGCCGCGGCCTCGCCGCGGGACCTGCGCCCCCGGTTCGGACCCGGGTCCGCTGCGGCGCACGCGGCGACGTCGGTCGTCCTGGTGGCCGCCCCCGCCCGGTTGCGCCGCGACGTCGACACCGCCGAGCACCTGGCCGAGGCAGAGGTGCTGGGGGTCGGCCCCCGGACCGCGGCCGTGCTGGCCGCGGTCCAGGGGTCCGCCTAGCTGACGGTGCCGATCCGGCTCAGCCCCGCTCGACCATGGCGCCGAGCGCGGCGAGCTTGTCGCCGAACCGCTCGTAGCCGCGGTCGATGAGGCCGATGCCGTGCACCTTGGAGGTGCCCTCCGCGGCCAGCGCCGCGATGAGGTGGCTGAAGCCGCCGCGCAGGTCCGGCACGGTGATCTCGGCCGCGTGGAGCTTGGACGGGCCGGACACCACCGCGGAGTGCTGGAAGTTGCGCTGGCCGAACCGGCAGGGGCCGCCGCCGAGGCACTCGCGGTAGACCTGGATCGTCGCGCCCATCTCGCGCAGCGCCTCGGTGAAGCCGAACCGGTTCTCGTACACCGTCTCGTGGACGATGCTCAGCCCGCTGGCCTGGGTGAGCGCGACGACGAGCGGCTGCTGCCAGTCGGTCATGAAGCCGGGGTGGACGTCGGTCTCCAGGACGATCGAGCGCAGGTCGCCGCCCGGGTGCCAGAACCGGATGCCGTCGTCGCGGACGTCGAACTGCCCGCCGACCTTCCGGAAGACGTTGAGGAACGTCATCATCTCCGGCTGCGTGGCGCCCTCGAGGAAGACGTCGCCCTTGGTGGCCAGCGCGGCGCACGCCCAGGACGCGGCCTCGATCCGGTCGGTGAGCGCGTGGTGGTCGTAGCCGTACAGCTTGTCGACGCCCTCGATCCGGATGACCCGGTCGGTGTCGACGCTGATGATGGCGCCCATCTTCTGCAGGACGGCGATGAGGTCGCCGATCTCCGGCTCGATGGCGGCGTTCTTGAGCTCGGTCACGCCCTCGGCGCGGACCGCCGTGAGCAGGACCTGCTCGGTCGCCCCGACAGACGGGTACTCCAGCTCGATCTTGGTGCCCTTGAGCCCGTTGGGGGCGCTGATCTTGATGCCGCTGGGGAGCTTGTCGACGACGGCGCCGAAGCGTCGCAGCGACTCCAGGTGGTAGTTGATCGGGCGGTCACCGATGCGGCAGCCGCCGAGGTCGGGGATGAAGGCCTCGCCGAGGCGGTGCAGCAGCGGCCCGCACAGCAGGATCGGGATGCGGCTGGTGCCGGCGTGGGCGTCGATGTCGGCGCTGTGGGCGCTCTCGACGTCGGTGGGGTCCAGGACGAGGGTGTCCTCGCCCTCGGTCCTCACCGAGACGCCGTGGAGCTCCAGCAGGCCGGTCACCACGCCGACGTCCCGGATCTGGGGGACGTTGCGCAGCCGGCTCGGGGTCTCTCCCAGCAGGGAGGCGACCATCGCCTTGGAGACGAAGTTCTTGGCGCCCCGCAGGCGGATCCGTCCGTGGAGGGGGGAACCGCCGTGGACGATCAGGGTGTCGGTCATCACCCCCCCATGGTGACCCATGAGGGGACGCGCCCCCGCACAGCGCGTGCGACGGCGCGTCCCGGGCGGCTCAGGGCTGCGTGGTCCCGGCCCCGTCGTCGAGGACCTCGGCGATGGGCGTGGCCGGCGACGGCTCCCCGGCGACGGCCGCCTGCTTGGCGGCGGTGGGCCGCTCGGCGAGCGCCTGCGGGGTGGCGTCGACCGCAGCGTCGGTGCCGGCCGAGGCCGAGGTCCCGGCGGGCGTGCGTCCGGCTGCCGGGGTCCGCTTGGCCGCAGGCGTCCTCTTGGCCGCCGGCGTGCGCTTCGCGGCGGGCGTGCGCTTGGCGGCGGGCGTGCGCTTCGCGGCGGTCGAG
>NZ_JBBEOI010000100.1 GCF_037860755.1 Aquipuribacter hungaricus
GTTCGGCACCACCGTCGCCGGGCTCGCGCGCGCCTACGCCGCCATCGCCTCCGGCGCCCCGGGCTCGCCCGAGGCGCGCGTCCGCGACGCGGTCCTGGCGCACCCCTGGCTGGTGGGCGGGACCGGCCGGCGCAACACGCTGCTCATGGGCGCGCTGCCCGGCGTCGCGGTCAAGGACGGCGCGGACGGCGTCATCGCCGCGGGCTGGACGGACGCCGACGGCGCCGGGGTCGGCGTCGCGGTCAAGGTGCTCGACGGGGCCGACCGCGGCCGCGGCGTGCTGCTGGCCGAGGGGATGCGCCGGGCCGGCCTGGACGTGCCGACGACGGTGCCGGGCGTCACCGACCCCGTGCTCGGCCACGGCCGCCCGGTGGGGGCCGTCGTCGCGCTGCCCTGGGGGTGAGGCTCAACAGAAGGGGCAGGAGTGCGGGGTGCCGAGCACGAGGACCACGACCGGCACGACGACGGACAGCCGGCGGCGGCGGTTGAGCCAGCCGACCGCCCGCAGCTGCCACGGGGCGCTGCCCGGCGCCGGGTCGCGGGGGCAGGTCTGCAGGTCGCTCACGGCTCGCACGGTACGTCACCCGGGGGCGGGCAGGTGGGGTGTCCCCGTCAGGGCGTGACCATGGTGCCCGCGCCGGCGTCGGTGAAGACCTCGACGAGCATGCTGTGGGGACGGCGGCCGTCGACGACGTAGGCGCGGGGGACGCCGCCGCGCACGGCGGCCAGGCAGCCGGCCATCTTGGGGACCATCCCGCTCTGCAGGCCCGGGAGCATCTGCTCGAGGTCGTCGGCGGAGACCTCCGACAGCAGGCTGGACCGGTCGGGCCAGCTGGCGTACAGGCCCTCGACGTCGGTGAGGACCACGAGGCGGCTGGCCCCCAGCTCGACGGCGAGCGCCGCGGCGGCGGAGTCGGCGTTGACGTTGAGCACCTGGCCGGTGAGGACGCCGTGCTCGTCGACCTCGGGGGCCACGCTGGAGACCACGGGCACCCGGCCGGCGTCGAGCAGGTCGCGCACCGCGCTGGCGTCCACCCCGACGACGTCGCCGACCAGGCCGACGTCGACCTCCTCGGTGCTGCCGTCGTCGGCGGCCACCGTCACGGCGCGGCGCCGGGCGGTGAGCAGCCCCGCGTCCTCCCCGGACATCCCCACCGCGTAGGGGCCGTGGGCGTTGACGAGGCCGACGAGCTCGCGCCCGACGGACCCGGTGAGCACCATGCGGACCACGTCCATGGCCTCGGGCGTGGTCACCCGGTAGCCGCCGCGGAACTCGCTGGCGATGCCCAGCCGGTCGAGCATGGCGCTGATCTGCGGGCCGCCGCCGTGGACCACGACCGGGCGGAGGCCGGCGAGTCGCAGGAACACGACGTCGGCGGCGAAGGCGGCCTTGAGCTCGTCGTCGACCATCGCGTTGCCGCCGTACTTGACGACGACCAGGGCGCCCTGCAGCTGCTGCAGCCACGGCAGGGCCTCGACGAGGACGGCCGCCTTCTCGCCCGCCGCCTCGAGCTCGGCCGCGCGCCGGGCGGTGGCGCTCACGAGGAGTAGGCCGAGTTCTCGTGGACGTACGCGGTCGTCAGGTCGTTCGTCCAGACCGTGGCAGCCTCGGTCCCGGCGTGCAGGTCGACCACGAGGTCGACCCACCGCGCGGACAGGTCGACGAGCGAGCGGTCCTCCCCCGGGCCGCCGGCGCGGCACACCTGCACGCCGTTGACGGAGACGTCGACCTCGAAGGGCTCGAACTCCGCCGTCGTGGTGCCGACCGCGGCGAGCACCCGGCCCCAGTTGGGGTCCCGGCCGAAGATGGCGGTCTTGACCAGGGCGGAGCGGGCGACCGAGCGGCCCACCTCGACGGCGTCGGCCTCGCTGGCGGCGCCGACGACGCGCACGGCGACGTCGTGCTCGGACCCCTCGGCGTCGGCGAGCAGCAGCATGGCCAGCTCGTGGCAGACCGCGGTGAGGGCGGCGGCCAGGTCCGCGGCGGCGGGCGTGACGCCCGAGGCGCCGGAGGCCATGAGCGTCACGGTGTCGTTGGTGGACATGCAGCCGTCGGAGTCCAGCCGGTCGAACGTCTGCGCTGTCGCCGCGCGCAGGGCGGCGTCCGCGTCGGCGGCGGTGAGCACGGCGTCGGTCGTCAGGTGGACGAGCATGGTGGCCAGGCCGGGGGCGAGCATGCCCGCGCCCTTGGCGGCCCCGCCGATGCTCCACCCGGCCGGGTCGACGTGGACGGCCTGCTTGGCGTGGGTGTCGGTGGTGAGGATCGCCCCGGCGAAGCCCTCCCCGTGCTCGTCCTCGGCACCGAGGGCCGCGGCGGCCCCGTCCATGCCTGCCAGCACGGTCGCCGTGTCCAGGGGGACGCCGATGATGCCGGTGGAGCAGACGAGGACGTCGATCGCGCCGACCTCGGCCCCGGGGGCGCCCAGCAGGCCGGCGACGTGCTCGGCCGTCGCGTGGGTGACGGAGAACCCCTCCGGGCCGGTGTAGCAGTTGGCGTTGCCGGCGTTGACCGCGACCGCGCGCGCCGTGCCGGTGCGGACCGCCTGCTCGCTCCACAGCACGGGGTGGGCACGGGCGCGGTTGGTGGTGAACACGGCCGCGGCGACGTCGAGCGGGCCGTCGTTGACCAGCAGCGCGATGTCCGGCGTCCCGGACGCCTTGAGCCCGGCGGTGGCGGACCCGGCCCGGAAACCCGCCGGGCGGGTGACGCTCACGGCGCGAGGCCCGTCGTGGTGAGCCCGGTGGTCTCGGGGAGCCCGAGGGCGAGGTTGACGGCCTGGACCGCGGCGCCGGCGGTCCCCTTGACGAGGTTGTCGACCGCGGCGACGACGACGACGCGGCCGGCGCGGGGGTCGAGGGCGACCTGCAGGTGCACGGTGTTGGCTCCCAGGGTGTCGGCCGTCCGGGGCCAGCGGCCCTCGGGCAGCAGGTGGACGAACGGCTCGTCGGCGTAGGCGGCGGCCCAGGCGTCGCGGACCTGCGCCGCGGTGGTGCCGGGGACGACGCGGGCGGTGCAGGTGGCGAGGATGCCGCGCGGCATGGGCGCCAGCGTCGGGGTGAAGGAGACCAGGACGGGGCGGCCCGCGGCCAGGGCGAGGTTCTGCTCGACCTCGGGCGTGTGCCGGTGCCCGCCGCCGACCCCGTAGGGCGACATGGACCCCATGACCTCCGAGCCCAGCAGGTGCGGCTTGACCGCCCGCCCCGCGCCGGTCGTCCCGGAAGCCGCGACGACCACGACGTCCTCGGCCTCGAGGAGACCTGCGGCCATGCCCGGGGCGAGGGCCAGCGAGACGGCGGTCGGGTAGCAGCCGGGGACCGCGAGGCGCCGCGGGGCGGAGGGGTCCACCCCGGGCAGGCGGTCCCGCTGGCGGCTGCCGTCGGCATGGGGCAGCTCCGGCAGGGCGTACGGCCACGACCCGGCGTGGTCGCTGCCGTAGAACTCCTGCCAGGCCGTCGGGTCGGTGAGCCGGTGGTCCGCGGCCAGGTCGACGACGAGCACGTCGGGACCGAGCTGCTCGGCGACCTCGGCGCTGTGCCCGTGGGGCAGGGCGAGGGCGACCACGTCGTGCCCGGCGAGGGTGTCCGGGCGGGTCTCCTGGAGCACCGTCCCGGCCAGGTCGACCAGGTGCGGGTGGTGCTCGTCCAGCGTGCTCCCGGCGCTCGACGCGGCGGTCAGAGCGCCCACCCGCAGGTCGGGGTGGCCGGTGAGCAGCCGCAGCAGCTCGCCGCCGGCGTACCCGCTGGCCCCGGCGACGGCCACGTTATACGTCATAGTGCATGACCATACACAACCGCGGACGACCGCGGCTGCGCGTCAGCGGGCACCGAGGAGCTCGCGGCAGGCGTCGGTGAGGCCGTGCACCGCCACCCCCGGGTGCCCGAGGGTCTGCCACCGGGCGGCGGTGAGCCGGTAGCGCCATCCCTCGCGCCGCGAGCCGCGGGTGACCGCGACCTCCTCGCCGTCCGGGAGGTAGCCCACCTTCTCCGACACGCGTCGGCTGGCCGCGTTGTCCTTCCACGCCTCGGTGCCCGCCCCGAGCGCGCCGAGGTGGTCGAACGCCAGCGAGAGCACGGCCAGCCGCATCCGGGTGCCGGTCCCGCGGCCCTGGTGCGCCAGGCCGAGCCACGACCCCGTCCTCACCTCGCGGCGGACGGCGAACTCCCGGGCCAGCAGGTCCTGGACACCGACGACGACCCCGTCCTGGAGGACGGCGAAGACCAGCGACCACTGCTCGGGACCCAGCGCGGCGCGCTGCTGCCAGTTCCACGCCAGGACGCTGCGGGCACGGGCGAGCGGGTCGGCATCGGCCCAGGGCGCGGAGAAGGGCGTCCAGGACGGGTCGTGGATCCCGTCGTGGGCGACCTGGGCGACGGCGGGCAGCAGGTCGTCGGTGAGGTAGCACAGCTCGGTCCCGCCGCCGGCGTCGAGCACGAGGCCGGCCGGCGGGAACAGCCCGGCCCAGGTGAGGACGGTCGACGAGGCCATCCCGCGACGCTAGCCAGCCCGTCCACCGGGTTCCCGGGGACGCGACCCCGCGCGGACGGGCCGACGAGCGCCCGGGTCGCGCCCGGGCCCGTCAGGTCCGCAGCGTCGCCCCGACGGCCTCCGCCGCGCGCAGCGCACCCTCGCGGGCTCGGGCGACCTCGTCGGCCGTGAGCGTCCGGTCGGCGGCCCGGAACCGCAGGGCGTAGGCGAGGGAGCGGTGCCCCTCGCCGACCTGCAGCCCGATGTAGACGTCGAACAGGCGGATGCTCTCCAGGTGCTCGCCGGCGCCCACGACGAGGGCCGCCTCGACCGCGGCGGCGGGCACACCGGAAGGCACGACCAGGGCGAGGTCCTCCTTGGCGACGGGGTGCCGGGACAACGGCTGGCTCACCGCGGCCCGGTGCGCGCCGGCGGCGAGGAGCACGTCGAGGTCCACCTCGACGGCGCAGGTCCGCGCCGGCAGGCCGAGCGCGGCCACGACGCGCGGGTGCAGCTCGCCGGCGTGGCCGACCAGCGTCCCGGCGTCGCCGCCGGGGCCGTCCTCGGCGAGGGTGAGCACGGCGCAGCGGCCGGGGTGCCACGGCATGTGCGCGTCGTCGGCGGCGACAGCCAGCGGGACGCCTACGACACCGGCGACCTGGCGGGTCACCTCGACGGCGTCGTCCCAGCCGACCGGGCGGCCGGGCCCCTGCCAGCCGGCCATCTCGGCCTGGCCGGTGAGGACCGCGGCGAGGCGGCGGGGCTGGTGCGGGACGGCAGCGTCGAGCGCGGCCAGCTCGGCGTCGTCCGGCCGGTGCTCGACGCCCGGGACGGGGGCGGCGGGCGCGGCCGGGTCCGGCCGCACGACCAGGCCGGTCTCGAAGACCTGGACGTCGCCCTCGCCGCGGCCGAGGTTCCGGACGACGGTGTCGAGCAGCGGCGTGAGCAGGTTCGTGCGCATCTCCGGCTGCTCGTCGCTCATCGGGTTGAGCAGGCGCAGGGCGCGGCGGCGCGCGTCGTCCGCCGGCAGGCCGAGCGCGTCGTGGGCGGCGGGCGAGACGAACGGGTACGACAGCACCTCGACGAGCCCGCGGCTGGCCAGGTGCTCGCGCACGCGGCGGACCGTGCGCTGGGCCGGGGTGAGGCCGCCGCCGGGGGGCGGGGTGGGCAGCCGCTCGGGGATGGTGTCGTAGCCGCGGAGCCGCGCCACCTCCTCCACGAGGTCGGCGGGGCCGGTGAGGTCGGGCCGCCACGTCGGGGGGACGACCTGAAGCCGGCCGGCCTCGACGGTCACGGTGCAGCCGATCTGCTCCAGCGTCGCCACGACCTCGGCGTCGTCCCAGGCGACGCCGACCAGGCGGGCGGGCAGCTGCGGGTCCATCGGCACGGGGGCGGTGGGTCGCAGCAGGGACACGTCGGTCCACGCCGGCTCGGCCGTGCCGCCGCCGTGCTCGACGAGCATCCGGACGGCGAGCTCGGCCGCGACCGGGGGCAGCGCGGGGTCGACGCCTCGCTCGAAGCGGCGGCTGGCCTCGCTGGACAGCCGGTGCCGGCGGGCGGTGCGCCCGGTGCTCACGGCGTCGAAGTGGGCCGACTCGACGAGCACGTCGACGGTGCCGTCGCCGACCTCGAGCGCCTCGCCGCCCATGACGCCGGCGAGACCCACGACCCGGGAGCCGGGCCCGCCGGGCGTGCCGCCGGTGTCCTCGCCGCTGTCGGTGATGAGCAGGTCCTCGGGGTCGAGCGTGCGCTCGGTGCCGTCGAGGGTGCGCAGGCGCTCGCCGGCGCGGGCGCGGCGGACCACGACGGGCCCGCGCAGGAGCGCCAGGTCGTAGGCGTGCAGCGGCTGCCCGAGCTCGAGCATGACGTAGTTGGTGACGTCGACGGTGAGGCTGATCGGACGCATCCCCGCCTGCGCGAGCCGCCGCCGGACGTGCGCGGGGCTGGGCGCGGTGGGGTCGACGCCGCGCACGACGCGGGCGACGAACCGGTCGACTCCGGGGCGGCCGCGGACCGGGGCGTCGTCGGCGAGGCGGACCTCGTACCCCTCCCCCGTGCTCGGCGCCGGTGCGAGGTCGAGGACGGGGTCGCGGAAGGCGGCACCGGTGGCGTGGGCGTACTCGCGGGCCACGCCGCGCACGCTCAGGCAGTAGCCGCGGTCGGGCGTGACGTTGACCTCGACCGTCTGCTCGGACAGGCCGAGCAGCGCGAGGGCGTCGTCGCCGGGCCGGACTCCGGCGGCGAGGTGCTCCCCGCCGAGCACGATGATGCCGTCGGACTCCTCGCCGAGGCCGAGCTCCGTGGCGGAGCAGACCATGCCGTCGGAGGTGTGGCCGTAGGTGCGGCGGGCGGCGATGGCGAACCCGCCGGGCAGGACCGCGCCGGGCAGGGACACCACGACCAGGTCGCCGGGGGCGAAGTTGTGGGCCCCGCAGACGATGCCGCGCGGCTCGTCGGTCGGGCCGTCGGGGCCGTCCGGGCCGTGGGGCCCGACGTCGACGGTGCACCAGTTGACCGTCTTGCCGTTCTTCTGCGGCTCGGGCTCCATGGTGAGGACGCGGCCGACGACGACCGGGCCGGTGACGTCGCCGCCGGAGATGCCCTCCTCCTCCAGGCCGACGCGCACCAGGCTGGCGGCGACGTCGGCCGCCGTGGTGCCGGGGGCCAGGGCGACGTGCTCGGCGAGCCAGGTCATGGGTACGCGCATCAGCCGATCCCTCCGAGCATCCGGGCGAAGCGCACGTCGCCCTCCACCATGTCGCGCATGTCGGCGACCCCGTCGCGGAACATCAGGGTCCGCTCGATGCCCATGCCGAACGCGAACCCGGAGTACCGCTCCGGGTCCACGCCGCAGGCGACGAGCACCTGCGGGGCGACCATGCCGCAGCCTCCCCACTCGATCCACCCGGTCCCGCCGCAGGTCCGGCAGGCGGGGTCCACCTCGCCGGTGCGGGCGGCGCAGACGAAGCAGCGCAGGTCGACCTCGGCGCTGGGCTCGGTGAAGGGGAAGAACGACGGGCGCAGCCGGGTCGTCACGGCCTCGCCGAACATCTCGCGGGCGAAGTGCGTGAGGGTGCCCTTGAGGTCGGCCATGGTCAGGCCCTCGTCGACGGCGAGGCCCTCGACCTGGTGGAAGACCGGCGTGTGGGTGGCGTCGAGCTCGTCGGTGCGGAACGTCCGCCCGGGCGCGACGACGTAGACGGGCACGCCGCGGGTGAGCAGGGAGCGCGCCTGCACGGGGCTGGTGTGGGTGCGGAGCACGAGGTGGTGCTCCGGCGGGTCCACGTAGAACGTGTCCTGCATCTGCCGGGCGGGGTGGTCGGCGTCGAAGCCCAGCGCGTCGAAGTTGTACCACTCGGCCTCGACCTCGGGGCCCTCACCGACCTCCCAGCCCATGGCGGTGAAGACGTCGCAGACCCGGTCGACGAGGGCCGGCAGCGGGTGGACCGCGCCGGGCGCGCGCCGCGCGGTGGGCAGGGTGACGTCGACGGCCTCGTCACGGAGGATCCGCTCGTCGCGCTCGGTCTCGAGCTCGGCCTGGCGGGCCTGCAGGGCCTGCTGGACCCGGCCGCGGGCCTGCCCGACGAGCTTGCCCGCGGCGGCCTTCTCCGAGCCGGGCAGCTGCCCGATGGACCGGTTGGCCAGGGCCAGCGGCGAGCGGTCGCCGGCGTGGTCCAGGCGGGCCTGCTTGAGGGCGTCGAGGTCGGCGGCGGCCGCGAAGGCCACCAGGGCCGCCTCCACCGCTGCGGAGACGTGCTCCTCGGTGGGGGCCGCCGGGGCGGCCGCAGGGTCCGTGGGGGTGGGGTCGCCGGGCACGACCGGTGAGTCTAGGCCCGGTCCTGTCCGGCGGCGGCGCGGCGGGCGCGCGCCGAGGCGTACAGGCACACGGTCGCCGCCATGGCCAGGTTGAGGCTCTCGGCGGCACCGAGGATGGGGATGCTGACGCGGTGGTCGGCCCGGGCGGCGTCGGCGGCGGGCAGCCCCCACGCCTCGTTGCCCATCACCCACGCGTGCGGCTCGGTGAGGGCGCCTCGGCCGGTGGCGGCCTCGTCCTGCAGCGCGTCCAGGTCGGTCTCGCCGTCGGCGGCGGTGGCCAGGGTGCGCACGCCTGCCGCGCGGCACGCGGCGAGCACGTCGTCCAGGGGCACCCCGGTGACGACGGGCACGTGGAACAGGCTGCCGGCCGTCGAGCGGACCACCTTGGGGGCGTGCACGTCGACCGAGCCGGTGGTGAGCACGACGGCGTCCGCGCCGGAGGCGTCGGCGGCGCGGACCACGGTGCCGGCGTTGCCGGGGTCGCGGACCTGCGCGAGGACGACGAGGGTGCGCGGCCGGCCGTCGAGGACCTGCTGGAGCCCGACGTCGACCGAGTGGGCCACCGCCAGGACCGGCTGGGGGGTGACGGCGTCGGCCATGGCGGCCATGACCTCGGCGCTGGCGGTGCGGACCTCGACCCGGGCGGCCGCGGCGGCGCGGGCGTAGGCGGGGTCGGCGTCCGGCCCGGTGTACAGCGCGTCGACGACCACCCCGACCCGGCTGCCCGGGTCGGCGACGGCTGCGAGCAGCTCCGTCACGGGACCGTGCCCTTCGACGAGGAACCGGCCCCGGGACGCACGCACGGGGCGCCCCGAGAGCCGGGCCACCTGCTTCACCCGCTCGGCGCGGGGGTTGGTGAGCTCCGGCGCCCCGGGGCGCCCCGTCGTGCTGTCGGTGCTGATGCTGCTCAGGCCGCCTGGTCGTCGCCGACCGGCGTGCCGGCGGGCAGGGCCGCGCGGGCGGCGTCGACGAGCACGGTGAACGCCGCGGCGTCGGAGACGGCCAGCTCGGCGAGCATGCGGCGGTCGACCTCGATGCCGGCCAGGCCGAGGCCCTGGATGAACCGGTTGTAGGTCATGCCGTTGGCGCGGGCAGCAGCGTTGATGCGCTGGATCCACAGGCGGCGGAAGTCACCCTTGCGCGCCTTGCGGTCGCGGTAGGAGTAGACGCCGGAGTGGAGGATCTGCTCCTTGGCCTTGCGGTACAGGCGCGAGCGCTGACCGCGGTAGCCGCTGGCCTGCTCGAGGACCTCGCGACGCTTCTTGTGGGCGTTGACTGCCCTCTTCACACGTGCCATGTGCGGTGCTCCTGCTGGTTCGTCGGGGTGGTCGCCTCAGCGACCGGGGCGGGGCGGGCTCAGATGCCGAGGAGCTTCTTCGCGGTCTTGGTCGCCGAGGGCGACAGCTCCTTGTCGAGGTTCAGGCGGCGCTTGCGGCGCGACGTCTTGGACTCGAACAGGTGCTGGTTGTTCTGCTGCTCGCGCATGATCTTGCCCGTGCCCGTCACCTTGAAGCGCTTCTTCGCACCGGAGTGCGTCTTCATCTTCGGCACCTGAGGTGCTCCTGTCTGCTCTGGCCGGGCCGGGTCCCGCGGGTGCGGGCTCAGGCCTGGGGCGCGGCGGCGGGGGTGCCCGCCGCGGGGGTGGTCTCGTCGGTGGTGCTGTCCGCGGGGGTGGTGACGTCCGCAGGGGTGGTCTCGGTCGTGCTGTCCGCAGTGGTGCTGTCTGCGGTGGTGGCGTCCGCGGTGGTGGCGTCCGCGGTGGTGTCCGCGGGGGCGCTGTCCGTCGGGGTGCTGACGGTGGCGTCCACGGTCTCGCTGCTGCCGCCGTCGGCCGGGGCGGACGCCGCGTCCTTCTCGGCCTGCTTGGCGGCCTTGGCCTCGGTCTTGACCTCGGCCTTCTTCTTGTGAGGGCCGATCACCATGACCATGTTGCGACCGTCGACACGAGGGGTGGACTCGACCGACCCGAGGTCCTGCACGTCGGCGGCGACACGCTGGAGCAGACGGAGGCCCATCTCGGGGCGGGACTGCTCACGACCGCGGAACATGATCATGACCTTGACCTTGTCGCCGGCCTTGAGGAACCGGGTCACGTGGCCCGTCTTGGTGGCGTAGTCGTGGTCGTCGATCTTGAGGCGGTAGCGGATCTCCTTGAGGACCGTGTTGGCCTGGTTCTTGCGGGCCGCACGCTCCTTCATGGCCGACTCGTACTTGAACTTGCCGAAGTCCATGAGCTTGACGACCGGCGGGCGGGCCTCGGGCGCCACCTCGACCAGGTCGAGCTCGGACTCCGTCGCGAGCTTCATGGCCTGTTCGATGCGGACGATCCCGACCTGCTCGCCGTTCGGGCCGACGAGTCGGACCTCGGGGACACGGATGCGGTCGTTGATGCGTGGCTCGGTGATGTGTGCGCTCCTCGGTGAGGGTCTGTGGTCTGGCGGCGGCCGGTCGACCCGGCGCTGCCCCCTGGACGGGCATCGGCCGGGTCCGACGGGTCAGCGACACCCCCGTGCTGCAGGACGTCGCGTCGCTCGCCAGGACAGACGGCTCGTTCACCGCGCGTCCCTCGGACCTGACCCGGGCACCAGGGGTGCACGGGTGGGAGTTGGCCTCCGCTTGTCCGCCTGCCCGGTTGCCCGGACCGGCTGGTCGCCTGACAGGGTAGCAGGATGAGCACCGACCCCCTCCCCGGCGCCGCGCGCGACCTCGCCGACGTCCCCGCCGTCGAGGTCATCACGACCGCCGCCGTCCACCTCATGAGCGCCGCGGCCGTCAAGTGCGGCCTCGTCGACCCCGCCGACCTGGAGGGCGCCACCGGCGACGACGGCGCGCCGCTCACCCCGGCCGACCTCATGGACCTCGCCGAGGCGCGCAGCCTCATCACGTCCCTGGCCGGGCTGGTCACGGCGGCCGCGCCCGAGGTCGGCTCCCAGCACGCGCGGGCGCTGCGCGACGGCCTGCGCTCCCTGCAGCTGGCCTTCCGCGAGGCCTCGGTCGTCCCCGACGCCCCCGGCCAGGGCCCTGGGGAGAAGCTCACCGGACCGGTGCGCTGACAGCCGTCCCGGCAGCGGCGCCGGCAGCCACCCGCCCGCGGTGGCGCCGGAGGACCCCGAGCCCCACGAGCGACAGCACGCCCGACACCGTCGCCACGAGGACGAACGCCGTCCACGGGGCGACGCTGTCGGCCATGGCCCCCGCCAGCGGCGCACCGAGGCTGAAGCCCGCGGTGGTGGCGGTGCCGTGCCAGCCCATCGCCTCGCCGCGGTTGCGGTCCTCGGTGCGCCGGCTCACCCCGTCGGCGCTGGCCGACAGGACGGGCGCGACCAGGACGCCGGCCGGGACGACGAGCACGAGCAGCAGCAGCGGCGTGGTGGCCAGGGCGAGCGGCAGGGTCGCCAGGGACAGCCAGGCGAGCAGCACGAGGGGGCTGGACGCGCCGCGCCGCATGGCGCCGTAGACCAGCCCGCCCGCGCCGGAGGCCAGGCCCCAGACGGCGAACACCCAGGCGATGAACTCCACCTGGTCGAGCCCGCGCAGCACGGCGATGACGCCGACCTCG
Source organism: Aquipuribacter hungaricus (assembly GCF_037860755.1). Taxonomy (NCBI): domain Bacteria; kingdom Bacillati; phylum Actinomycetota; class Actinomycetes; order Micrococcales; family Intrasporangiaceae; genus Aquipuribacter; species Aquipuribacter hungaricus. The sequence goes on from NZ_JBBEOI010000100.1 coordinate 11,841, forward strand.
GAGCCGGACAGCACGAACGCCGTGCCGAAGGAGCAGGCGTACATCGCCAGCAGCCCAGGGGTCATCCAGCGGGGCAGCAGGCGGCGCCGGGCGGGACGGTCGCCGCCGCGCGTCGTCGTCACCGCCTCCCCCTGGGTCAGCGTGCCGTCGGTCGCGGTGCCGCCGGGCGCCTGGACGTCCGGCGAGTGGACGTCGGTCACGGCGCCGGGGTCGTCCCGCAGCCGCGGGTTCAGCCACGCCAGCACCAGCCCCGCCAGGGACTCGCCGATCCCGATCGCGACGAGCGCGACCTCGGGCCCGACCTGGGTGACGGCGACGACGACCAGCGGCGGCCCGGCGACGAAGCTGGCCTCGACGAGCACCGAGTCCAGGGCGAACCCCGCGCGGCGGGAGTGCACGGGCACGATGACGCCGATCGCCTGGCGCACGACGGTGAACACCGGCACGGCGAGCAGCCCGGCGAGCAGGGCCACCGGCAGCAGGACCGGGTACGGGCTGAAGGCCGCGGCCGTCCACAGCACCGGCATGGAGACGATGCTCGGCACCAGGGCCCGGCGCAGGCCGACCCGGTCGACGAGCCGGCCGCGCCACGGGCTGCCCAGGGCGATGCCGACGGTCAGGGCCGCGGTGACCAGCCCGGCGGCCAGGTAGCCCCGCCCCAGGCCCTCGACGACGTAGAGGGTGAGGGCGAGGCCGCCGCCGACGTGGGGCAGGCGGGCGAGGACGCCGACGAGGTACAGCGAGGGCATCCCCCGCACCGCCAGGACGCGGCGGTAGGCGGCGAACCCGCGGGCCTCGGTGGGGTCGTCACCCTGGGGGGTGGTCCTGCTGGGGGTGTCCGTGCGGCGGGAGGGGCTGTCGTGCACCGGGTCATCCTCCGGCATGCGGCGGGCGCGGCCGCACCCGCGGCGGGCGGGCGGTCGGCCGCCGCGGGCGGGCGGTCGACCGCC
>NZ_JBBEOI010000101.1 GCF_037860755.1 Aquipuribacter hungaricus
GGTCGAGCGGGCCGGCGACGGTGCGGGGACCGCGCCCTGCGACGGCTGCGGGGAGGGCGCTGCGGGGACGCCGGGTGACGGGGTCGCGGGGACGGGGGTGCCGGGGGCGACCGGCCGGTCGGTCGCCGGGGGTACCGGTGCAGCGGGGTCGGTCGGGGGCGTGCCGCCGGGGGCGGTGCCGCAGCCGGTCCCGGTACTGCGGGACGAGAGGAACCGGGCGTCGTCCGAGGACAGGGGGGCACCGGGCACGGTCGACCCGGTCCACAGCACGACGGTGCCCGGGCAGCCCGTCTGCACGCTCAGCTCGAGGGTGCCGCCGGGCAGCAGGACGCCCTGGTCGACGTCGAGCAGGACCAGCCCCGCCGTGCCGTCGGCGCCCGCCGCGTAGGACGACAGGCCGACGTCCTGGCCGCACCCTTCCGGCACGACCGTGCCGTCGCCGTCGAGCAGGCTGACGCTGGCGGAGGCGCTGCCGCGGGGGGCGGTGACGTCGGGGCTGCTCGGCGTCGCGGCACCCGCGACGACGAGGTCCGCCCCGAGGAGCGCCCGGAGGTCGAGCCCGTCGCAGGCGGCCGGCGGGTCGGTGCCGGGGGGCGGCTCGGGCACGGGGGAGCCGGTGGGCGGGGTCGTCGGGACGGTCGGCTCGACGGGGACGGTCGGCTCGACGGGGACGGTCGGCTCGACGGGGACGGTCGGCTCCCCGGGGACGGTGGGCTCGACGGGTGGGGTCGGCTCGGCGGGGACGGTGGGCCGGGACGGCACGGACGGCTCGGCGGGGAGGCTCGGCCCGGCAGGCGCGGACGGCTCCGGGGCCGCGGACGACTCGACCGGGGCCGCGGGTGCAGACGGCTCCGCCGGGGCGTCGGCCGCGGACGGCCCGACGGGCACCGTGGCAGCGCTGCTCACGGTCGCGGCAGGCTCGGACGCCCCGTCCGACGGCAGGACGCCGGGTGCGCGCACGGTGGGGGAGGGCATCCCGGTCGCCGCGGCCGCGGGGGCAGCACCCGCGACGAGCAGCAGGGTCGCACCGAGGGTGAGGGCGCCGGCCCGGCGCAATGCCGTCGGCCGTGGCAGGTGGGCCGTGCGTGGGTGAGCCATGGTTCCCGTCTCCGTCGACTGCTTGCCCCCGCACGGAGCGGGTACCCGACCCGCCCGGGCAGCAAACCCGCAGGTCAGGAGGGTGCACCCGCTGCGACCGCGCCATGACGGGGGGTGATGCGGCAGGAACGGGGTCGTGGCCCACGACGAGGGCCGGGTCGGCCCGTGGGGCGTGCGGACGTCCACCAGGGCCTGGCCGCCTGTACCCACAGGCGGCCAGGGGTGGCCTGCGTCCCGGCGCGCCCGGGTGCCTGGTGGACCCCGGCGCCCGGTGAGGCCAGGATCGGCCCATGGCCTCCGCGAGCGTCTCCCACTCCGTGACGATCCGGCTGGAGCTGCCTGCGCGCCCGACCGCCGTCAGCGAGCTGACCACGGCGATGGAGCAGGTCGGTGCCATCGTCACCGCGCTGGACGTCACGGCCTCCGGCGGCGACCGGCTCCAGGTCGACGTCACGGCCGCCACCCGCGGCGAGGACCACGCCGAGCAGCTCACCGAGGCGCTGCGGGTGCTGCACGGGGTCCAGATCGGCAAGGTGTCCGACCGGGTGTTCCTGGCCCACCTCGGCGGCAAGCTGGAGATCCGCTCCAAGGTGCCGCTGCGCACCCGCGACGACCTGTCGCTGGCCTACACCCCCGGCGTCGGGCGGGTCAGCCTCGCCATCGCGGCCAACCCCGAGGACGCCCGGCGGCTGACGATCAAGCGCAACACCGTCGCGGTGGTCACGGACGGCTCGGCCGTCCTCGGCCTGGGCAACCTCGGCCCGCTGGCGGCGCTGCCCGTCATGGAGGGCAAGGCGGTCCTGTTCAAGCGGTTCGCCGACATCGACGCGTTCCCCATCTGCCTCGACACCCAGGACACCGAGGAGATCATCGCCGCGGTCAAGGCGATCGCCCCGGTGTTCGCCGGCATCAACCTGGAGGACATCGCCGCGCCGCGCTGCTTCGAGATCGAGCGCCGGCTGCGCGAGGAGCTCGACATCCCCGTCTTCCACGACGACCAGCACGGCACGGCCATCGTCGTCCTGGCGGCGCTGACCAACGCGCTCAAGGTCGTCGGCAAGGACATCGGGTCGGTGCGGCTCGTCATGTCCGGCGCCGGCGCGGCCGGGACGGCGGTGCTCCGGCTGCTCGTGGCGGCGGGGCTGCGCGAGGTCGTGGTCTGCGACGTGGACGGCATCATCAGCCGGGACCGCCCGGGGCTGCCGCCGGAGCTGGCCTGGACCGCCGAGCACACCAACCCCTCCGGCACGAGCGGCACCCTGCAGGACGCCCTCGTGGGCGCCGAGGTGTTCGTCGGGCTGTCGGCGGGCGGCATCCTTTCCGGCGCCGACATCGCCACCATGGCGCCGGGCCCGATCGTCTTCGCCCTGGCCAACCCGACGCCCGAGGTCGACCCCGCCGAGGCCAGCGAGCACGCCGCCGTCGTCGCGACCGGGCGCAGCGACTTCGCCAACCAGATCAACAACGTCCTGGCCTTCCCCGGCGTCTTCCGCGGCCTCATCGACGCCCGCACCACGCGCGTGGACGAGGTCATGCTGCTGGCGGCGGCCCGCGCGCTGGCCGGCACCGTCCACCCGGACGAGCTCAACGCGACCTACATCGTCCCCAGCGTCTTCAACACCGAGGCCACCACCGCGGTCGCGGCGGCGGTGGAGAAGGCGGCACGGGCCTCCGACGCCCGGAGCAGCGCCACGGGCGGGACCGGCGACACCGCCGACCTCGACGTCGCGGCACCCGGCGGCGGCAAGGCCCAGGGCGGCGAGGCGGCCCTGCTGGACGCCGCCTCCATCGGCGGGGAGGCCACGGCGGCGGAGGCCGTGGCCAGGGAGGAGACCGCGGCGGGGACGGCCCCGTGACCGGTCCCGACGGGTTCGGCCCGTTCACGGCCCCGCCCCCGCCGGACCCGCGCGCGGGCTGCCTGCTCGTCGCGCACCCGTCGCTGCGCGACCCCAACTTCCGGGGCACCGTCGTGCTCCTGCTCAACCACTCCGACGAGGGCTCGCTCGGCCTCGTGCTCAACCGTCCGCTGGTGAGCGAGGTCGGCGACGTGCTGCCGAGCTGGCAGGACCACGTGAGCGAGCCGTCGAGCCTGTTCCAGGGCGGCCCGGTCGGCCTGGACTCCGCGATCGGCCTGGCGCGGCTGCCCGGCGACGACAGCGAGCCGCCCGGCCTCAAGCGGATCAGCGGCTCGCTCGCCGTGGTGGACCTCGACGCCCCGCCCGAGATCGTCGCGCCTGCCGCGGCCGGGCTGCGGGTCTACGCCGGGCACTCCGGCTGGGGACCCGGCCAGCTGGAGGACGAGCTCGACGAGGGCGCGTGGCTCGTCGTGGACGGGGAGCCCGGCGACGGTTTCCGCCCTGACACCGACACCCTGTGGCGCGACGTGCTGGTCCGGCAGACCACGACGGTCGCGCTGGTGGCGACCTACCGGCCCGATCCCGAGGTCAACTGAGCCGACCTGGCACGGTCGCTCCAGCAGCCCTGGCAGCCGTCACGGCCCTCAGGTCGTGGCGACGGCCTGACGGGCGACGTGGGCGTCGACGCAGTCCCGCAGGGCGGCCGCGACGAACGGCGGCAGCCGCAGCCCGTCCGAGGCGTGCGTGAGCAGCTCCTGCGCCACCCGCTGGACCGGCTCGGACAGCGCGCCGACGTCCCGGCCACCGACGAGCGCCACGGCCGCCCCGCCGAAGTCCGCCCGGCGCGCCGCCGTGGTGGCGCCCACGGGCACGTAGGTGTGCCGCCGGACGACCCGGGCCAGGTGCAGCTGCCAGCCGGCGAGCCGGTCCCGCTGCTCGACGGCGGCGTTGCGGTAGTAGGCGTAGTGCATGGACTCCTGCGCACGGATCGGCCGCACGGCGGTCTGGGCGAACCCCGGCATCCCGAGCTCGAGGACCCGCTCGCGGAGCCGGTCGTAGCCCACGGCGGTCAGCCGCTCGTGCATCGCGCCGATGCTCAGGTACAGGAACATCAGGGCGTCGTGGACGCCGGGCACGTGGCTCAGCACGCCCGCCAGCCGCAGCGTCCGGCCGATCTGGTCGAGCTCCGGCTGCGACGGGGGCAGGCCCACCTCCTGCTGCATCCGGTCGAAGATCCAGCCGTGGGGGAGCTCCTGCTCCTCCCACACCTTCACGAAGCGGACCGTGCGCTCGTCGGCCTGCGGCAGGACGACCTGCAGCTCCAGGACGTTCCGCTCGACCTCGCGCTCGATCCGGGCGAAGTAGTCCAGGGCGGGCCCGAGCTCTTTGCGGACCCGCCGGGGGTCCGGGACGGTGAAGTCGACGGAGTCCAGGCTGATGGCCCCGTCGGCCTCGATCCGGTCGATCTGCGCGTCGATGTCGGTGGCTGTGCCCATGACCGTCGGTCCGTCGCCGACGGGGCGGTGGATGGGCGGGCCGACCGGTGCCACCCGTCCGGGTGCCGACCTACACTGGCCCGCATGTCCGACCCGTCCGTGCCCTCCGTCCCGTCCTCCCCGCAGCCGGCGACCGCGCCGGAGCGCCCGCGCACCGGCGGCACGGCGGTCATCGAGGAGGAGCGGACCGTCCAGCCGTCCGACCCCGGCGACCACGAGCGCTTCGCGCACTACGTGAAGAAGGACAAGATCGTCGAGAGCGCCGTCAGCGGGTCCCCGCTCACCGCGCTCTGCGGCAAGGTCTGGATCCCCAGCCGGGACCCCAAGCGGTTCCCGGTGTGCCCGACCTGCAAGGAGATCTTCGAGGGGCTCAAGCCCGGGGACGACGGCGGGTCCGACGGCTCCGGCGGCGACCGCTGAGCGTGGGGACCCACCCACCCGAGCACCCCAGCACCGCTGCTGCCGCGCACCTGCCGCCCGCGTTCCCCGAGCGGGCGGCGTGGGGCACGGCCGGCAAGCTCCGGGCCTGGCAGCACGAGGCCATCTCGACGTACCTGGCCGGCGGCCGCACGGACTTCCTCACCGCGGCGACGCCGGGCGCCGGCAAGACGACGTTCGCGCTGCGGGTCGCCACCGAGCTGCTCGCCCGCCGGACGGTCGAGCGGCTCATCGTCGTCTGCCCCACCGAGCACCTGAAGACGCAGTGGGCCGACGCGGCCTCCCGGGTCGGCATCCGCCTGGACCCGACGTTCCGCAACTCCGACGCCGGGTACGCCAGCGGGTTCGACGGCATCGTCGTCACCTACGCCCAGGTCGGCCTCAAGCCGCAGGCGTTCGCGGGGCGGTGCCGGTCCCGGCGCACCCTCGTCGTGCTCGACGAGATCCACCACGCCGGGGACGCGCGCAGCTGGGGCGAGGGTGTCGCGGTCGGCTTCGAGGACGCCGAGCGCCGGCTCGCTCTGACGGGGACCCCGTTCCGCAGCGACTCCCACCCGATCCCGTTCGTCACGTACGTCAGCGAGCCCGACGGCTCCCGCCGCTCCCGGGCCGACCACACGTACGGCTACGCCCAGGCCCTCGCGGACGGTGTCGTCCGGCCCGTGCTGTTCCTCGCCTACGCCGGCAACATGCGCTGGCGCACCCGGGCGGGCGACGAGGTGGCCGCCCGGCTCGGCGAGCCGCTCACCAAGGACCTCACAGCGCAGGCGCTGCGGACCGCGCTCGACCCGGCCGGGCAGTGGGTGCCGGCCGTCCTCGCCGCCGCCGACGTCCGGCTGCGCGAGGTGCGCCGGACCGTGCCGGACGCCGGCGGCCTCGTCATCGCCACCGACCAGAAGTCCGCCCGGGCCTACGCGGCGCACCTGCGAGAGATCAGCGGCCAGGACCCCGTGGTCGTCGTCTCCGACGACCCGGACGCCTCGTCGCGGATCGAGCGGTTCTCCGCCGCCGGCGCCGACGGCCCACGCTGGATGGTGGCCGTGCGGATGGTGTCCGAGGGGGTCGACGTGCCCCGGCTCGCCGTCGGGGTGTGGGCGACGACCACCGCCACGCCGCTGTTCTTCGCCCAGGCCGTGGGCCGGTTCGTCCGGGCCCGGCGGCGCGGGGAGACCGCGTCGATCTTCCTGCCGAGCGTCCCGCTGCTGCTCCGCTTCGCCGCAGACCTGGAGATCGAGCGCGACCACGTCCTGGACCGCCCCCGCAGCGCGGACGGCGACGACCTGTGGGGCCCCGAGGTCGACGAGCTGGCCGAGGCGAACCGGACCCGGAGCACGCCCGAGGCCGACGAGCTGCCGTTCGAGGCGATCGAGTCCGACGCCGCGTTCGACCTCGCGGTGTTTGACGGCGACGAGTTCCGCAACCACGCCTCGTGGGCCGACGAGGCCGAGGGCGACGGCGGGCTATTCGGCGAGCAGGCGCTGCTCGCGCTGCCCGGCCTGGTGGAGGGCGACGAGATGGGCCAGCACCTGCGCCGGCGCCCCACCCGCGCGGCCGCCCCCCGGGTCGAGGAGGTCGCCCCGGTCGCCGACCACCGGGCGCTGGCCGCGGTGCGCAAGGAGCTGTCGTCGCTGGTCGGGGCCTACGCCCGCCGGACCGGGGCGCCGCACGCGGTGGTCCACGCGAAGCTGCGGAGCACGTGCGGCGGGCCCGCGGTCCCCGAGGCGGACGTCGACCAGGTGAAGCAGCGGGTCGACACCGTGCGGCGGTGGCTGCTCACGGGGTGAGCCCGGGGGATGCCTGTGGACGACGACCGGTCACGTGCGACGGGTCCTTCGGCGTGCCCCGGTCAGAGGTGCCCTCTCGCCTCCTCCGCAGGGGCGACCGGGGGGTGCGGCTCGACGAGATCTGGGTTGTGACGGCCCGGGCCGGCGTGTCGCCGTCGTCCGGGCACTCTCGCGGACTGGGCGCTGCGCGGCGGCGGCCCGCAGCACCCGGGACGCGGCCCGCGCGGGTCAGCGCAGGACCCGGGCGCCGGCCTCGGTCATGCGCTCCAGCGCGCGCCCGGCGTCGCCGGGCTGCACCTCGACGAAGCGGGTGAGGGTCACCGGGACCAGGGTCTCGTAGCCGAGCGCGGCGGCGTCGACGGCGGTCGCGGCGACGCAGACGTCGCCTGCGAGGCCGGTGACCACCACGCGGCGGACCCCGCGCTCGTCGAGGACGCCCTGGAGCGCCGTCTTCCCCACCTCGCCGGAGACCGTGTCGCGGACGGAGAAGCCGGAGTACCCGTCCTCGCCGTCGGTGCCCTTGCGGACGACCGGGTCGTCGTCGTGGACGTCGAGGCCGTCGACGAGCTCGGCGCCCCAGGTCCCGGCGACGCAGTGGACCGGCCACGGTCCGCCGTCGGTGCTGAAGTGCGGCGTCCGCCCCGGGTGCCAGTCCTGGGTGAGGACGACCGTCGCACCCGCCGCCCGGGCCGCGGCCAGGTGTGGCGCCAGAGCCTGCGCGAGCTCCTCGCCGCCGCGGACGTACAGCCCGCCCGCGGGGTCGGCGAAGTCGTTCTGCAGGTCGACGACGACCAGCGCGGTCTCGTCGTCGTACTCCACGCCGTCGGGCGCGCGGCCCTCGCTGACGGCCGAGCCGGGGGTGCTCGGGCGGGAGGGGAGCGGGGTGCTCGTCATGACGGGCCACGGTAGGTCGTCGGGAACGCCGGGTCACCGGGGGCCAGGGAGAGGCCCTCCCACGGCAGCCGGCCCAGCCGGTCGGCGGCCCGGGCCCGCGAGGCCGCGAGGTCGACGGCGTCGGCGCTCGCCGCGGTCGGCTCCCCGCCCCGGACCAGGGGGACCGCCGGGCACTCGTCGCCCGGCTCCGCGGCGAGGTGCGCCACGGCGGCGCCGGTGACGAGCACCTCCTCCGTCGCGACCCCCGACGGGCGGTGGCGGCGCACGACGGCGTGGGCACCGGCGTGGGTGGCCTTGCCGGCCGACCGCTTGGCCACGGGCCGCCCGTCGACCTCGACGAGCTTGTAGACCAGCCCTGCGGTCGGTGCCCCGGACCCGGTGACGACCGAGGTGCCGACGCCCATCGCGTCGACCGGGGCGCCGGACAGCCGGGCGATGCCGTGCTCGTCCAGGTCGCCCGAGACGACGACCCGGGTGCCCGTCGCCCCCAGGTCGTCCAGCTGCCGCCGGGCGAAGCGGGCGTGGGAGGCCAGGTCGCCGGAGTCGATGCGCACCGCGCCCAGGCCGGGGCCGGCGACCTCGACCGCGGTGCGGATGCCCTCGGTGATGTCGTAGGTGTCGACGAGCAGCGTGGTCCCGACCCCCATCGCCGCGACCTGGGCGGCGAAGGCCGAGCGCTCGTCGTCGTGCAGCAGCGTGAAGGCGTGGGCGCTCGTCCCGGCGGTGGGCACCCCGTGACGGGCGCCCGCGGCGAGGTTGCTCGTCGAGGCGAACCCGGCGACGTGGGCGGCCCGGGCGGCGTCCACGGCGGCGTCCTCGTGGGCGCGCCGGGACCCCATCTCGATGAGCGGCCGCCCCTCCGCGGCGAGCACCATGCGCGCCGCGGCCCCGGCGACCGCGCAGTCGTGGTTGAGGATGCTCAGCACGACGGTCTCCAGCAGCACCGCGGTCGCGAAGCTCGCCCGCACCGTGAGCAGCGGGGACCCGGGCACGAACACCTCGCCGTCCGCGTAGCCGTCGACGTCGCCGTCGAAGCGGTAGCCCGCGAGCCAGTCGGCGGTCGCGGCGTCCACGACCCCTTCCCGGCGGAGAAACCCGATCTCCTCCTCGCCCCAGCGCAGCCCCTGCAGGACCTCGAGCACGCGGTGCTGCCCGGCGACGAGGCCGAAGCGCCGCCCGCCCGGCAGCCGGCGGGCGAAGACCTCGAAGACGCACCGTCGGGACGCCGTGCCGTCGGCCAGGGCCGCCTGCAGCATCGTCAGCTCGTAGCGGTCGGTCGCCAGTGCCAGCACGGTGCCACGCTAACGCCGGGCCTACCCTGGGACCGTGCCCGACGTCTCCGCCGCCCAGGGGGCTCCCGAGGACCCCGCGTCCCCGGCGTCCCCCGGCACAGGCACCGGGACCGCCCTGGTGGACCAGCCGGTCGAGCAGGTACCGGGCACGTGGACCACCATGGTCTGGAACGACCCGGTCAACCTCATGTCGTACGTGTCGTACGTGTTCCGCTCGTACTTCGGCTACGGCAAGGACAAGGCCGAGGAGCTGATGATGCAGGTGCACACCGACGGCAGGGCCGTGGTGTCCTCGGGCAGCCGCGAGAAGATGGAGACCGACGTCACCGCGATGCACCGCTACGGCCTCTGGGCCACCGTGCAGCGGGACGACTGACGTGGCCGCGGACTACCGGGCGCTGGTCAGGCGCCGCCGGGACGGCCACGTCGTGTTCGACCTGGACCTGGTGCACGCCGGCGTCGTCGCCGAGGCGCTCGAGCAGACCCGCGCCGTCCTGGACGAGGGCGCCGCGCCGTCGCCGGCCGCGTTCACCCCGCCCGTCGAGGCGCGCCCGGAGGGGGAGCCGGCCGACGACGGCTTCGACGCCATCGTCGCGGGCCTCGGGATGGGACCGGGGGAGCAGGCCGAGGCCGGGGCGGCCGAGCAGCTGCGCGACGACCCGGTGGTGCGACGGCTGCTGCCGGACGCCTACCTGGACGACCCGGAGGCCTCGGCGGACTTCCGCAGGCTGTCCGGCGACACCGTGCGGGGGCCCAAGGTCGCCGCGATCGACTCGGTGCTGGCCGACCTGGACCTGCTGCGCGAGCAGGAGGGCGGGGTCGTCGTGGCCCCCGAGCGCGCCGCCGCCTGGCTGACGGCGCTCAACGACGCGCGCCTCGCGCTGGGCACGCTGCTGGCGCTCGGCGAGGACGACGACCTGTACGCCGAGCTCGACGCCTACGAGCAGGCCGTCGAGGACCAGGTCGCCGCGGGCGGCGAGGAGTCCGAGGCGCTCCAGGGCGAGGCGGCGCTGCGGGCGTACCGGATCGCGGTGTACGACTTCCTGTCCGCGCTGCTCGACATGGTGGTGCGGGTCCTGGACCGGTGACGCCGCACCGGGGCCTCGAGGGTCCCGGTGCGGCGTCGGTCAGGGGTCCTGCGCGTGCGGAGGAGCAGGTGCGGGCGCCGGGCTCAGCGGCCCGCGGCCCGCTCCTTCTCCCCGGTGCGGGCGGTGGCGGAGTGCGCGACGCCGGTAGGCCGGACGCCGTCGACCTCCTCGATGAGCATCATGGTGGTCGGGTCGTTCTCCAGCGCGTACTCCGGGTCGTCGTAGGCGCTCTTGAGCCGGGCGATCCGGAAGATCACGAGGGCGAACAGCGCCTTGGCGAGGATGTCCGCCACGGAGTAGCCGATCTCGCGGGCGACGAAGGCGTTGCTGCCGTCGATGCCGAGGATCGGGAAGAGGTAGGCGATCGGGTAGACCCCCCACGTGGCGATGAGCAGGAGGCGGAGGTTGCGGACGGTGACCGCGATCTCCTTGGGCGCGCCCCGCAGCACCCGGCCCAGCTCGACGAACAGCACCCAGAGGATGTAGACGAACGGGATCGTCGACAGGAAGCCCCAGACCATCTTGGTGACGACGTCGTCGCTGATCTCCCCGGGGTAGCCCAGGGCGATCATGAGCGCTGCCGCGGGGACGAGCTTGAGCAGCAGCGAGGTCTGCGTCTTCCGGGCCAGCGCCAGGACGACGATGGCCTCGAGCAGCAGCAGCGGCACCGTGATGAGCCAGTCGACGTAGCGGTAGGCGAGGTTGAACGACACGCCCTCCGCCAGCCGGTAGGCCCCGTCGCCGCCTACCGCGTCGGTGACGTAGGCCTCGGAGAAGTTGTCGAAGATCCGGAAGTAGTGGTACGCGGCGACGCCGCAGACCACGGCGGAGATGACGAGCGCGCCCCGGTACTTGGGGAGCACCTTGCGCAGGTTGAGCAGGAGGAACACCGCCGTGAACAGCTGGGCGACGATGACCAGCGACTGCATGTTGTAGACGGTGTCGAACTGGGCCTGACTGAGCTCTTCCACCATGCGTGGCTCCAGGGGTAGGTGGACCCGGGGGGCGTGGCGTTCCACGTCCTCGTGGCCCGTTGCGGGTCCAGCAGACGCCCGCCAGGGGTGGTGCGCAAGTTGACCAACCCATGAATCGGTTTGAGCGGGCGCAGATCGGGGTACCGGGGCCGCCCGCCTACGCTCGGCGGGTGCTCCGCATCCGTCGTGACCTGCTCGACCAGGTCCTGGCCCACGCCCGCCGCGACCACCCCGACGAGGCGTGCGGCGTCCTCGCCGGGCCCGCCGGGTCCGACCGGCCGGAGCGGTTCGTGCCGATGCTCAACGCCGCCCGCTCGCCGACGTTCTACGAGCTCGCCCCCGACGAGCTGCTGGCCCTCTACCGGGAGATGGACGCCCGCGACGAGGACCCCGTCGTCGTCTACCACTCGCACACCGCGACCGAGGCCGTGCCCTCGCGTACCGACGTGACCCTGGCGTCGGAGCCGGGCGCGCACTACCTGCTGGTGTCCACCCGCGACCCGGACGTCGACGAGGTCCGCAGCTTCCGCATCGCCGACGGCGTCGCGGAGGAGGAGCCGGTCGAGGTCGTCGACGCCTGAGGCGCTGCGGACACGACCCGGCCAGGCGGACCGGCAGCCGCGCGGCCCGCGCCCGGGTCAGCGTCCGTCGAAGTCGGTGCGGTACTCCGCGGCCGTCCGGGTGGCCGGCGTCCAGCCCGCGTCCTGCCGCCACCGGGGGGCCGGCGACTCCGGCAGCTGGATCACCCGGTCGCGCGACAGCAGCCGCCGCCCGCTGACCCGCTCCAGCGGCACCCGGAGGACGAGGTCCTTGTAGCCGGGCGCCCAGGCCCGCAGCCGCTCCTCCACCCGGCGGACGACGTCGGCGTCGCGGACCTCCTCGGCGACCCCGCTGGCCACGATGCTCCAGCCCTCGTGCGTCGTGGTCCGGATCTCGTCGACCTCGAACGACACCGCCGTCCCCGGCACGGCGCGCCCCAGGCGGGAGCCGTGGGTGGTCCGCACGACGACGGCCTCGTGCCCCGGCGGCCCGTCCAGCACGTAGCTGACCGGGACCACGCCGGGCGGCTCGGAGGGGACGGCGTAGACCATGCGCCCCACCTCGGCCCCGGCCAGCAGCTCCAGGCAGGTGCGACGGTCCAGCGTCTCGATCCGCGGCAGCCCCTCCATCACCTGCCTGTGCCCAGCAGGTGCCGCGCCATGCCCGCGCGGGCGCGCCGCCGGACCGGAATAGCCGTCGCGGCCGGCGCGGTTGCCGGGGCCATGAGCGACCTGACCGCCGACGCCGACGCCGCCGTGCGCGTGCGCATCCCCACGATCCTGCGCCCGCTGACCGGCGGTGCCCGCAGCGTCGAGGGCCGGGGCACGACGCTCGCGGAGCTGCTGGCGGACCTGGAGTCCCGGCACGGCGGGCTAAGCGGCCGGGTGGTCGAGGACGGCAGCCTGCGCCGCTTCGTCAACGTCTACGTCAACGACGAGGACGTCCGGTTCACCGGCGGGCTCACGACGCCGCTGGCCCCCGGGGACGACGTGACGATCCTGCCCGCGGTGGCCGGCGGCGCGGTTGCCGGCGGCGCGGACGCCGGCGGCGCGGACGCCGGCGGCG
>NZ_JBBEOI010000102.1 GCF_037860755.1 Aquipuribacter hungaricus
CGCCGGGGCGCCGAGCCTGCGCGGTGCGCGCGTGCGGGCGCCGGAGCTCGCCGGCCGCGGCTGGCTGGGCACGGGCGGGGAGCAGCTGAGCCTGGCCGGCCTTCGCGGGCGCATCGTGCTGCTGGACTTCTGGACCTTCTGCTGCGTGAACTGCCTGCACGTCCTGGACGAGCTGCGCGAGGTCGAGGCGGAGTTCGCCGACGTCCTCGTCGTCGTCGGCGTGCACTCGCCCAAGTTCGAGCACGAGGCGGACCCGGTCGCGCTCGCCGACGCCGTCGAGCGGTACGAGGTGCACCACCCCGTCCTCGACGACCCGGAGCTGCTCACCTGGCAGGCCTACGCCGCCCGCGCCTGGCCGACCCTCGCCGTCGTCGACCCCGAGGGGTACGTCGTCGCGCAGCTGTCCGGCGAGGGCCACGCCCCCGGCCTGCGCACGCTCCTGCGCGAGCTCGTCGCCGAGCACGAGGCCAGGGGGACGCTGCGCCGCGGCGACGGCCCCTACGTGCCGCCGGCGCCGTCGGCCACCACGCTGCGCTTCCCCGGCAAGGTCCTCCCGCTGCGCGCGGCCGACGGCTGCACGACGCTGCTGGTGACCGACTCCTCCCGCCACCGGCTCGTCGAGCTCGCCGCCGACGGGGAGACCGTGCTGCGGACGCTCGGCACGGGGGAGCGCGGGCTCGTGGACGGCAGCCCGGCGACCGCCCGGTTCGCCGAGCCGCAGGGGCTCGCGCTGCTCCCGCCCGACGTGGCCGCCCGGGTCGGCTACGACGTCGTGGTCGCCGACACCGCCTCGCACGCGCTGCGCGGGCTCCGGCTGTCCGACGGGCACGTGGTGACCGTGGCCGGCACAGGCGAGCAGCTCCGGCAGCGCGCCGGCGGCGGGCCCGCCACGGCGCAGCCGCTCAGCACGCCGTGGGACGTCGCCTGGTTCGACGGCCAGGTCGTCGTCGCCATGGCGGGGCTGCACCAGCTCTGGGCCTTCGACCCCGCCCCCGACCCCGCCGACGGCGTGGTGCGCCTCCTCGCGGGCACCTCCGCCGAGGGCGTCCGCGACGGGGCCGGCGAGCAGGCCTGGTTCGCCCAGCCGTCCGGCCTCGCGGTGTCCGCCGACGGGCGCCGGCTCTGGGTGGCGGACTCCGAGACCAGCGCCCTGCGCTGGCTGGAGCGCGCCGACGCCGACAACGCACCGGCCGGCCCCGCGACACCCGGGGCCGACGGCACGCCCTCGGTCGACGGCACGCCCGCCGTCGACGAGCCCGCCCCCGACCGCTCGACCCCGGTCGTCACGGACACCCGCCTGGCCAACGCCGCGCCCGCCGCCCGCCCCGGCTACACGGTCGGCACCGCCGTCGGGGAGGGGCTGTTCGACTTCGGCCACGTCGACGGCCCGGCGGCGTCCGCACGGCTGCAGCACCCGCTCGGCGTCGGCGTGCTCGCGGACGGCTCGGTCGCCGTCGCCGACACCTACAACGGGGCCGTGCGCCGCTACGACCCGGTCGCCGACGAGGTGAGCACCCTGGCCCGCGACCTCGCCGAGCCCTCGGACGTGGTGCTCGACCCCGACGACCCGTCCCTGCTGCTCGTCGTCGCCTCCGCCGCCCACGAGGTCGTGCGGCTGCGGCTGCCCGCCCGGGCCAGCCGCGTGGACACCGGCGAGCAGCGCACCCAGCGGCCGCCGACCCTGCTGGCCGCCGGGCCGGTGCGCCTCACGGTGGCCTTCAGGCCGCCGACCGGGCAGAAGCTCGACGACCGCTGGGGCGACCCGACCCGGCTCACCGTCTCCAGCACCCCGCCCGGGCTGCTCCGCGCCGGTGACGGCGGCTCGCCCGGGCTGGTGCGCGACCTGGAGCTGGTCGGCGGAGCCGGGACGACGGGCGTGCTCCACGTCAGCGTGCAGGCCGCCTCGTGCGACGGGGACCCCGTCACCGGCGAGGTCCCCGAGCACGCGGCCTGCCACCTCTACCAGCAGGACTGGGGCATCCCCGTCGTGCTCGACGGGACCGGGGCGGCACGGCTCGACCTCGACCTGCGCGGCGTCGGCTGACCCGTCGGGGCCGCCGCCTGGGCCGGCCGGGTGGGACAGAACGGGACGACCCGGTGTGAGCAGGGCGTCCACGGGGTACAGGGAGGGCCCGCGGGTTTGGCGGCACCCGGGCCGGGGTACCCGGGCGCCATGACAATAGGCAGCGGCATCGGCCTCATGATCTTGGGCGCCATCCTGGCCTTCGGCATCGAGCCGGACGCGATCGGTGGCGTCAACCTGCAGTTCATCGGCTACATCCTCATGATCGGCGGCCTGGTCGGGCTGCTGATCGGCGTGGCGATGATGTCCCGCCGCACCGGCCCCCGCCGGACCAGCCGCACCGAGGTCGTCGAGCAGAACGCGACCTCCACCGGCACCGAGACCGTGCGCCGCTCCGACAACGTCATCGAGTGACCTCCGGGTCGCGCTGAGGCGTCCGTGGAGCTCACGGACGCCGTCCGCCGGCGGCGGATGGTCCGGTCCTACGACCCGGACCGCCCCGTCGGCGACGAGGTGCTCCACCGCCTCCTCGACCTCGCGACCCGAGCCCCCTCCGCAGGGCACAGCCAGGGCTGGGACTTCGTCGTCCTGCGGCAGGGGGCTCTGTCGCGCTTCTGGGAGGTCACGACCGACCCGGGCCGCTCCGCCGACCGGTGGCTGCAGGGGATGCGGACCGCACCGCTCGTGCTGCTCTGCCTGTCGGACCCCGGGCGCTACCTCGACCGGTACGCCGAGCCCGACAAGGGCCGCACCGACCGCGACGCCAGCACCTGGCCGGTGCCGTGGTGGGACGTCGACACCGGGATGGCCTCGCTGCTCCTGCTGCTCGGCGCGCTCGACTCGGGCCTCGGCGCCTGCTTCTTCGGTGTCCCGGGCGACCGCCACGACGCCGTGCGCGAGGCGTTCGGGGTGCCCGGCGGGCACCGGGTCGTCGGCGCGGTGAGCCTCGGCCACCCCGCCCCGGTCGACCGGCGCTCACCCAGCCTGCGCCGCGGTCGGCGCACCGTCGCCGAGGTCGCGCACGACGGCCGCTGGGGCGCCCCGTTCGGCGCGACCCAGGACCCGCCCGCCGTCGGCTGAGCCCGTCCCGTGCCGTCCCCGACCGGGGTGGCCCGGCCGGGCGCGGCTGCCGGACCCTCAGCCGACCCCGGCGGCCACGGCCCGCCAGAACGGCTCGAGGCTGTCCTCCGTGGTGAGCATGCCCCGCTGGGTGAGGACCACCGCCGCGACGTCGCGCCCGGGGTCGACCCACGCCGACGTGCCGGTGCCGCCGTCCCAGCCCCACCGGCCGGGACCGCCCCACGCCGGGTCCTGGCCCACGTCGACCCCGACGTGGAGGCCCCACGAGACCCCCGCGCCCAGGAACTCCTGCTCGCCGGCCCGCTGCCCGGGGGTGAGCTGGTCACGCGTCATCTCCGCGACCGTCGCCGGGCGCAGCACGCCGCCCCCGCCGTCGGCCACGGCGGTGAGCAGCCCGAGCACGTCCTCGGCGGTCGACACCAGCCCGGCGGCGAGGCTCTCGAACGCGGGCGGGCGCGAGAAGCGCCCGTCGGGCGTGTCCACCACGCGCAGGCCGCCGTCCTCGGTGGCCCACCACGCCGCCGACAGCCGCTCGGCCGGCGCCCAGAACCCGGTCGAGCCGAGCCCCAGCGGGCCGGTCACCCGGTCGCGCAGCAGCTCGGAGACCGGGCGGCCGGCGGCCCGCGCGAGCACCACCCCGAGCAGGTCGCTGCCCACGTGGTACAGCCAGGTCGTCCCCGGCTGCGCGGCGAGCGGGATCCCCGCCAGGCGGTCGACGTACGTCTCCGGGTCCAGGTCCGGCGCCCACGGGCCCGGTCCCACGCCCGCCCGGTCGACCGCCTCCGCCAGCGGGCACGGCTCCCAGATCCCGCCCCAGCCGGACGTGCCCGTCAGCAGGTGCCGGACGGTGACCGGCCGCTCCGCCGGCACCACGTCGTCCAGGGGCCCGAGCCGGTCGCGCAGGACGCCCGGCGAGGCCAGGCCGGGCAGCCACGTCCCGACCGGGTCGTCGAGGCCGAGCGTCCCGTCGTCGACCAGGGCCAGCGCCAGCACCGCCCCGACCAGCTTGCTCACCGACGACAGCCGGAACACCGTGGCCGGGGTGACCGGCACCGCGCCGGCCGCGTCGGCGGTGCCGCCGTGCAGCACGTGCGTCGTGCCGGCGTGGCGCAGCGCCACCACGTAGCCGGGGACGCGGCCGGACGCGACCCAGCCGTCCAGCAGGGCACGGACGGGCACGGTCGGGTCCCGGGGGCTGGTCACGGTCGGTCGACCCGGGTCCGCGCCCGGACTCATCGGCGCCCGTCCACCACGCCCGCCGGGGCCTGGACGCGGCCGCACCCGGTCAGGGGTTGGTCGACTCCCCGGACGGGTACCTCCTCGGCATGTCCGATGACAAGAACGCCGCCAAGAGCCTGGTCAACGTCCTCCGCGACGGGGAGAAGGGCTACACCGAGGCCGCCGGGAAGCTGTCCGACAGCGACCGCCCCGAGTGGGTCACCACCATGAACCGCTTCGCGCAGCAGCGCGCCACGTTCGCCCAGGAGATCGTCGACATGGGCCACGCCTACGGCGACGAGGTCGACGAGGACGGCTCCGTCGTCGCCGCCGCGCACCGCGGCTGGCTCGCCCTCAAGGACCTCGTCACGGGCGACAGCCCCTCGGGCGTGCTCGACGCGTCGGTGTCCGGCGAGGACCACACCGTCGGCGTCTACGAGGACGCGCTCAAGGACGACCTGAGCGACGGCTTCCGCGCCGTCGTGCAGCGCCAGCACGCCGAGGTCGTCGCCGCGCGCGACACCGTCAAGGCGCTGCAGACCGCCAGCTGACACCCGGGGCCGCGCCCGTGCGGCCCCACCTGCGACGACGGGGCCCGGGCAGCTGCTCGGGCCCCGTCGTCGTGCGCGGCCGTGGGTCGGGACCGCAGCGTCAGAACGCCGACTCCGGCAGGTCCATGAGCCCGTTGTCGACCGTCTCGGCGATACGCCGCTCGGCGGTGAGCCGGGGCAGCACGGTCCGGGCGAAGAAGCGGGCCGCCGCCACCTTGCCGGTGTAGAAGTCGCGATCCTGCACGCTGACCCCCTCGCGGTCGAGCGCGGCGAGCGCGACCTCGGCCTGGCGCAGGAGAAGCCAGCCGACGACCAGGTCGCCCGCCGCGAGGAGCAGCCGCGAGGTGTTCTGCCCGACCAGGTAGACGTGGCGCGGGTCGGCGCCCTCTCCCGAGCGTGGGTCGGCCGAGCCGAGCGCCGCGACCATGGTGCCGACGATGCCCTGGACGTCGTCGACGGCCTGGGCCAGCAGGTCCCGCTCGGCGGCGAGCCCGCCCGAGCCGTCGTCGGCCTTGACGAACTCGAGCATCTGGGCGGACAGGTAGCCGAGCGCCTGCCCCTTGTCCCGGACGATCTTGCGGAAGAAGAAGTCGAGGCCCTGGATGGCCGTCGTGCCCTCGTAGAGCGTGTCGATCTTGGCGTCCCGGACGTACTGCTCGACCGGGTAGTCGGCGAGGAAGCCCGACCCGCCGAAGGTCTGCAGCGACTCCGTGCCCAGGAGCACCCACGACCGCTCCGACCCGTAGCCCTTGACCAGAGGCAGCAGCAGGTCGTTGACGCGCTCGGCGAGCTCGTCGGTCCGCCCCTCGCGCTCGGCGACGTCGACGGAGTCCTGGAACGTCGCGGTGTACGTGATGAGGGCGCGCATCCCCTCGGCGTACGCCTTCTGCGTCATGAGCGAGCGGCGGACGTCGGGGTGGTGGGTGATCGTCACGCGGGGCGCGGCCCGGTCGCCCATCCGGACCAGGTCGGCGCCCTGGACCCGGGTCTTCGCGAACTCCAGCGCGTTGAGGTACCCGGTGGACAGGGTGGCGATGGCCTTGGTGCCCACCATCATCCGGGCGTACTCGATGATCTGGAACATCTGCGCGATGCCGTCGTGCACGTCGCCGAGCAGGGTGCCGACGGCGGGGGTCCCGTCGACCTCGCCGAAGCGGACCTCGCACGTGGTGGACACCTTGAGCCCCATCTTGTGCTCGACGCCGGTGACGAAGGCGCCGTTGCGCGCGCCGAGCGCGCCGGTGGCCAGGTCGACGTGGTGCTCGGGGACGACGAACAGCGACAGGCCCTTGGTGCCGGGGCCGGCGCCCTCGGGGCGGGCGAGCACGAGGTGGACGACGTTGTCCGTCATGTCGTGCGCCGCGGAGGTGATGAACCGCTTGACGCCCGTGACGTGCCAGGTCCCGTCGGGCTGCTGGACGGCCCTCGCGCGGCCCGCCCCCACGTCGGAGCCGGCGTCGGGCTCGGTGAGCACCATGGTCGAGCCCCACTGCTGCTCGACCATGTGCCGAGCGAGGGTCTTCTGGTCCTCGGTGCCGAGGCTGTGGACGGTGCGGGCGAACGAGAAGCCCGAGGAGTACATGTGGACGGCGGGGTTGGACCCGAGCACCAGCTCGGCGACGGCCCAGCGCAGCGACGGCGGGACGACGGTGCCGCCCAGCTCGGCGGGCACGTCCATCCGCCACCACTCGGCGTCGAGGTAGGCCCGGTACGACCGCTTGAACGGCTCCGGCAGGGTCACCGAGTGCGTCGCGGGGTCGAACACCGGCGGGTGGGCGTCGGAGTCCTGCAGCGAGGCGGCCAGCTCGTCCTCGGCCAGCCGGGCCACCTCGGCGAGGATCTCGTGCGCGGTCTCGCGGTCGACGTCGGCGTAGGCACCCCGGCCCAGCACGTCGCCCCGGCCGAACACCTCGAAGAGGGTGAACTCGATGTCCCGCAGGTTGGCCCGGTAGTGGCCCATGTCCCGTCCTCCGTGCTCCGGGGACGTCCGCGTCCCCTGGTCGGCAGGCGGGGTTACCCGCCGGTAACCCAGGATGCTACCGGTCGGTAACTTGCGCAAGACCCCTGGCGCAGGAGGACCCCCGCGGCCGTCGCCGCGGGGGTCCCGGTGCGTGCGCGCACGCGTGCGGTGCAGGTCAGCGGCTCGTCGCCCGGGTGGCGGCGCTCGCCGCCGCGGGTGGCGGGGTCTGCCCCCTGACCTTGATGTTCTTCTCCGCCTTGGGCTTGCGGGCTTCCTTTCCGCCCCTGTTCTTGGCTCCCATGCCGGCCTCCTCGTCCTCGACCGCGCCGCTGTCCGCGCCCCTGCTGGCACCGGTGCCGACGCGGGACCGACCGTCCCACCGCCGCCCGCGCGGGTCCACCGAATTTCGTGGTCAGGCGTGCGGTCCGTCCCGCGCGCGCGGCCGGTCCGCAGCCGGTTCGCCCCCCGACCCCTGCGGCTGGTGCACTGCACCCCATGCGTGTCGGAGTCCTCGCCTCGGTCGCCCACCGGACCCCGCCCCGCGGGTACGGCCCGTGGGAGCAGGTGGCCTCGACGATCGCGGAGGGGCTGGTCGCCCGCGGGCACGACGTCACGCTGTTCGCCACGGCGGACTCCCTCACCGCGGCCCGGCTGTCGGCCGTCGTCCCGGCCGGCTACGAGGAGGACCCGACGGTCGAGGCCAAGGTCGCCGAGTACCTGCACGACGCCAACGCCTTCGCCCACGCCGACGGGCTCGACGTCATCAGCAACCAGTTCGACTTCATGCCGCTGAGCTACAGCCGGCTCGTGCGCACCCCGGTGGTCACCACGGTGCACGGCTTCTCCTCGCCGGCGATCGTGCCGGTCTACGCGGCCTTCGACGACGTCGCCCGGTACGTGTCGATCAGCGACGCCGACCGGCACCCCGCGCTCACCTACGAGGCGACGGTGCACCACGGCATCGACACCGCGGCCTTCGCGGTCGGTCCCGGCGACGGCGGCTACCTGCTCTTCCTCGGCCGGATCCACCCGGACAAGGGGACGCACGCGGCCATCGAGGTGGCCCGGCGGGCAGGCATGCCGCTCGTGGTGGCGGGGATCGTCCAGGACGCCCGCTACTTCGCCGAGACCGTCGAGCCGCACCTGGGCCGGGACGGGATCAGCTACGTCGGGCCGGTCGGCCCGCAGGAGCGCGAGCGGCTGCTGGGCGGGGCGGCCGCCCTGCTCCACCTCATCGGCTTCGACGAGCCGTTCGGCCTGGCCGTCGTGGAGTCGCTCGCCTGCGGGACGCCGGTCGTGGCCGTCGAGCGGGGCTCGATGCCGGAGATCCTGCGCCACGGCACGACCGGCTGGCTGGTCGCCGGGGTCGACGAGGCGGTGGACGCCGTCGCTGCCCTGGACGACCTCGACCGCGCCGCCTGCCGGCAGGACGCGGTCGACCGGTTCGACCACGACCGCATGGTCGACGGCTACGAGCGGGTGCTCACCCGGGTGGTGGAGGAGGGGGTCAGGCGCTGAGCTGCTCGAGCAGCCGGGGCAGGTCGACCACGGCCACGCGCACCGCGGAGTCGCTGCAGCCGTAGGGCAGGACGAGCCGGTCGCCGTGCGCGAGCGACCCGCAGGAGTAGACGACGTTGGGCACGTAGCCGTCGCGCTCGTCCTCGGCGGGGCGGAGCAGGGGCTCCTCCAGCCGGCCCACCACGCGGGTGGGGTCCTCCAGGTCGAGCAGGAGGGCACCGAGCGTGTACTCCCGCATCGGGCCGACGCCGTGGGTGACGACGAGCCAGCCCGCCTCGGTCTCCACCGGCGACCCGCAGTTGCCGGTCTGCACCAGGTCCTGCGGGCGTCCGGGACCGGCCAGGGGCGAGGGGTCGGACCAGGTGGTGCCGTCCGGGGACGAGGCCACGCCGGTGGTCTCCCGGTCGGACCGGGTGAGCGCCAGGTGGCGCCCGCCGACCGTGCGGGGGAACAGGGCGAGGCCCTTGTCGCGGGCGGCGGGGCCGGCCAGGGGCGACACGCGGAAGCGCCGGAAGTCCTCGGTCTGCAGCAGCATCGGCGCGATCGCCCTGCCGTCGAAGGCCGTGTACGTCGCGCGGTAGCCGACGGAGCCGTCGAGGTCGACGGAGCGGACGAAGCGCGCGTCCTCCATGCCCTGGCTCTCGACGGGGCTGAAGGGCCGCAGGACCCGCTCGGCCATCGCGGTCCGCTCGTCGAACTCCACCACGTAGGACGCCTGGGCGAGGCGGCGGGCCTGGTCGACGGCCGCGCGCGCGGTGCGGCGCCGGTCCACCGACTGCTCGAGCGCCGCGAGCGCCCGGTCGAGCTCCTCGGGGGTGAACGTCTCCGGCAGCAGCGACACCAGATGGCTCGTTGCCTCGTCGTCCGTGCCCGCGTCGGCGAGGCCGGCCGCGAACTGCGGCCGCGAGTACGTGCCCCGCGAGGCGGTGCCGACCTCGGCGTGCGGGCCGGGGGCGTCGAGGGTGAGCTCGCCGTCGGCGTCGACCGTGCCGGTGCGCAGCTCGATGCACGACACGTGGCCCTCGCCGACCCCGCGCAGGCTCATGACCACGCGCAGCGAGCCGTCGGCCACGCCGGACTGGTCCGGGTGCGGCACGAGGGAGGGGTTGAACAGCGCCGCGGACTCGATCGCCTGCTCCTGCGTGAAGTACGCGCCGAGCAGGGTGCGCCGGTCCTCGGTGAGCGTGGCCTCCCCCGGGACGCGGTGGGCGACCTGCGCGTAGCTGGTCCGCAGGATGCCCTCGAGGTCGCGGTGGCGGTGCCCCCAGCGCGCCCGGACGTCGTCGGCCAGGCGGGACACGACCGCCTCGTCCAGCGCCAGGACCCGGCCGACGACCCCGCCGGTGCGCGACACCGTCTCCGTCGACACCTCGTTGCCCGGCACGAACAGCCGTGCCACCACCCGGGTCGGGTCGGGTCGCAGCTCCGTGCTCGTACGCCTGACCAGCTCGCTCATGCCATCCCCGTCGCAGTCGACCGTGCCGTCCTCGGCGCGGTGACGCCCGCGACGACCGTACGCACCCCGGGGCCCCCGGCGGTGGCGGCGCGCAGCCGCGCGGCCTGCTGCAGCGTGGACACCAGCGCGAGGGTCGACTCCGCGCCCTGGTTCTCGTTGCGCCGGTCGGCGTGCAGGCCGTCGCAGCCGCCCCCGGACACCGGGTCGAGCAGCGGGGTGCGGATGTCGTTGTCACCGGTGAACCACGCCGCCGCGAGCCGGACCGCGTCCGCCCAGCGGGCCTCGCCGGTGCTCTCGTGGGCCAGGGCGCAGGCGTCGGCGAGGGCGGCCACCTCGATCGGCTGCTGGTCGAAGCCCGGGCAGACGTCCCCCGGGCCTCGCCCGGCGACCGGCACCACGGACAGGTGCCCCTCGTGGGTCTGCACCTGCAGCAGCCAGCCGAGCAGGTCCAGCCCGCGCGCGGTGAGGTCGGGGCGTCCCAGGCGGGCACCGGCGGCGAGCAGCACCTCGGGCAGGACGGCGTTGGCGTAGCGCAGCCGGGCCTCGGGCCAGCGCCAGCCGTCGGTCGTGCCGTCCGGCGCCGGCAGGGACCAGACGCGGTCGGCGACCTCCGTCAGCAGCGCGTGCGCGACCGCGTGGTCGGGGTGGGTGCGCAGGACGTCTGCGGCACCCAGGGCGGCGAAGGCGTCGGCGCGCACGTCGACCGAGCGCTGCCGGGCGCCGCTGCCGAAGCCGGCGAGCGCGCGGGCGACCTCGTCGGCCGGGACCTGCGACCCGGGCGGGGCGCCCACGACGGCACCGAGGCCCCAGAGCGCCCGGCCCCAGCAGTCCTCGGTGGTGGGCTGGTCGGCCCAGCGCAGGCTCGTGGTCCGGCGGTTGTGCCAGCGGCCGTCCGGGGCGCCGGCTGCGAGGACGAAGTCCAGGTACTGCCGGCGCAGCGCCACGACCTCGACCGCCGGGTCGGGCTGCCGGGCGGTGACCACCAGGCCGCGGGCGACGTCGTCGACGCAGTAGCCGTGCTCCGGGCGGGGCCGGGTGCCCAGGGCGTGCTCGTAGAGCCCACCGGCGTCGGTGAGGCTGACCAGGTGGGCGAAGGACGGCTCGGGGGCCCCGGTCACGACGCGGTGGCCACGTCGGCGGACGTGGTGCGCCCGGCGACGGCGGCGGCGATCTCGCGGTAGCGGGCGGCGACGGCGGGCCAGACCAGCTCCGGTGCCTTGGCCTCGGCGAGCCGGGTCATCCGGGCGGCGGTACCGGGCTCGGTGAGGACGCGGCGGAGGGCGGCGGCGATGGCCGCCGGGTCCTCGCGCGGCACCAGGAGGCCGGTGCCGTCGCCGAGCAGCTCGACGGCGTGGGGGAACGCGGTCGACACGACCGGGCGGCCGGCGGCGACGGCCTCGATGAGGACGCCGGAGGTCACCTGCTCGCGAGAGTCGTAGGGCAGCAGCACGACGTCCGCGGCGGCCACCACGCGGGCGAGCCGGGCGACGTCGAGGTAGCTGGCGTCGAACTCCACGAGGTCGTCGGCGCCGTTCTCGGCGGCCCGCCGGAGGAGGTCCTGGCGGTAGACGTCGCCGGAGTGCTCGAGGACCTTGGGGTGGGTCCGGCCGAGCACGAGGTAGCGCGGGTGCAGGTCGCGCAGCGCTGGCATCGCCTCGACCGCCCACTCGATGCCCTTGCCGGGGCCGAGCAGGCCCCAGGTGAGGACGGTCGGGCGGCGGTCGGCGGGCAGCGCGGCCCGGACGACGGGACCGACGTCCCGGTGGTCCGGCGCGCCGTGCTGGACGACGGAGACCTTGGCGGGGTCGGCGGCGTAGTGCTCGAGCAACCGGTCGCGGGCGGTCTCGGTCATGGTCACCAGGTGGGCCGCGCGGGCCATGAGGTGCAGGAGGATCTCTCGCTGGCTCGTGCTGGGGTCGACGAGCACGGTGTGCAGGACCACGACGACCGGCGCGGCGAGGGAGTCGACCAGGGCCAGGACGTCCCGGCCGTCGGGCCCGCCGAAGATGCCGTACTCGTGCTGCACGACGACGACGTCGAAGCCGTCCAGCAGGGTGGCGGCCGAGCGGGCGCTGGAGGCCGAGCCGTTGACGAGCTGGCCGACGACCTCGGGGGCGGGGGGCGGCTGCGGCGAGTCGACGACGCGCACGACCCCGACCCCGGCGGCCGGGCCGCCCATGTGCTCGGTGAGGGCGGCGGTGAACGTCGCCAGGCCGCACTGGGTCGGGGGGTACGTGCTGAGGAACCCGACCCTGGTGCGGCCGGCCGTCACTTCTTGCCGGCGGGCTTCTTCGGGCTGATCGCCGCGATCGCCGGGTCCGACGCGCTCGGCGTCTGCCCCGTGCCCTTGACGTTCTTCGCGGCCTTGGGCTTCTTGGCCTCGCGGCCGCCCTTGTTCTTGCCTGCCATCTGAGGACCTCTCCGGACCTGGAGGCGTCGACGGGCTGCCCTGGGATCCCAGGGTGACCGAGAGGCGCTCAGCGAAGGGTCGCACGGGCCTGGGGTACCCGGGTACCACCGCGGCCAACCGTCGTGACCCCGGCCCTTCCCCCCGCCCGCGCGGGCGGGCACCCTGGGCCCATGCGCTCGACGGGTGACGGCGCGGCGACGCCGGGACCACCCCTGCCCGCCCCCGCCGCGTCCGTGACGCCGCCGGTGCCGCCCCCGGTCCCCGGCCTCCCGGAGCGCCCGG
>NZ_JBBEOI010000103.1 GCF_037860755.1 Aquipuribacter hungaricus
AGGGCGGCGGCAACCCCGGCGGCGGCGCGAACCCGGGCGGCGGGGGTGCCCCGGGCGGTGGGGGCAACCCCGGCGGGGGCGGGAACCCCGGTGGGGGCGACGCCGGTGGCGGCGGGTCGAACCCTGGTGGCGGCAACGGTGGCGGGTCGAACCCTGGTGGCGGCAACGGTGGTGGCTCGAACCCCGGTGGCGGGAACGGTGGTGGCTCGAACCCCGGTGGCGGGAACGGTGGTGGCTCGAACCCCGGTGGCGGCACCGGCGGTGGCTCGAACCTGGGTGGCGGGAACGGGGGCGGCTCGAACCCCGGTGGCGGCAACGGCGTGGGGGGCACCGGCGGCGCCGCGAACCCTGGCGGCGGGAACGCAGGGGGCAACGGCGGGGGTAACGGCGGCGGCAACGGCCAGCCCGCCAAGCCGTAGCTGCCCCACCAGTCCTCGGCCGACGGTTCGCCCCACCCGGTCTCACCCCGTGCGGGCTGCGTTCCCACCGGCCGAGCCGGATCTTGGCGGCGAGATCTGAGGGCGTGGGTGCCGCGCAGCGGTCGGGACTGTCGCGGGGCGCCGGGTGCGCACGGCGGCTCGCAGTGAGCCAATGTGGCTGTTAATACGGCTGTCCGTGCGTGCTGTTGGCTCAGAGTGAGCCGTTGTGGCTGCTGATAGGGGTGTTCGTGCGTGCTGGCGGCTCGGGGAGAGCCGTTGTGGTTGCCGATGGTGGTTGTGCGCCGGACAGCGTGAGCGTGGCCGACGATCTCGGGCCCGCTCGCACCTCGAGCCCCGGACCGCGCGAGCCGGCCGGTCTCGGCATCGCTCGCACCGCGAACCCCCGCCTGCGCGAGCGCGCCCGACCATCCCGGGCTCGTTCGCACGACCAGCGCCAGACAGCGTGAGGGCGGCCGACGGTCTCGCGCCCGCTCGCACGACCAGCCCCAGACAGCGTGAGCGGCTCCGATGATCTCGGGCTCGCTCGCACCCCGGACCCCGGACCGTGCGAGACAGGCCCACGATCTCGGCCCCGCTCGCAGCCCCACCCCCGACAGCGCCCCGGCGGCGCCGGCCGGCGTCGCCACCACCCGAGCCCCGCCCCGCCACCGCGGCTCGGGCGCCACCGCCGGAGCGCCTACCATCGGGGGGTGGTCACCGAGCCCTCGCAGCCCGCCCCGCACGACCCGTTCGCCACCGTCGGCCTGACCTACGACGACGTGCTCCTGCTGCCGGGGGAGAGCGACGTGGTCCCCAGCGGCGCGATGACCCGGTCGCGGGTGTCCAAGCGGATCACCGTGGAGGTGCCGCTGCTGTCCAGCGCGATGGACACGGTCACCGAGTCGCGGATGGCCATCGCCATGGCGCGCCAGGGCGGGCTCGGCGTGCTGCACCGCAACCTGTCCGCCGAGGACCAGGCCCAGCAGGTCGACCTGGTCAAGCGCTCCGAGGCCGGCATGGTCAGCCACCCGGTGACCACGAGCCCGTCGGCGAGCCTGCAGCAGGTCGACGAGCTGTGCGGCCGCTACCGCGTGAGCGGGCTCCCCGTGGTCGACGACTCGGGCGTCCTGCTCGGCATCGTCACCAACCGCGACCTGCGCTTCGAGACCGACCCCACGCGTCGGGTCGACGAGGTCATGACGCGGATGCCGCTCGTCACCGCGCCGGTCGGCACCGACCCCGACCAGGCCATGGCCCTGCTCGCCCAGCACAAGATCGAGAAGCTGCCGCTCGTCGACGCCGACGGGCGCCTGCGCGGCCTCATCACGGTCAAGGACTTCACCAAGGCCGACAAGTACCCGCTGGCCACCAAGGACGAGGTCGGCCGGCTGCGCGTCGGCGCGGCGATCGGCATCTTCGAGGACGCGTGGAAGCGCGCGATGCTCCTCGTCGAGGCCGGGGTCGACCTGCTCGTCGTCGACATGGCCCACGGCCACAGCCGCGCGGTGCTGGAGATGATCGCCCGGCTCAAGGCCGAGCCGTCGGTCGCCCACGTCGACGTCGTGGGCGGCAACGTCGCCACCCGCGCGGCCGCCCAAGCTCTCGTCGAGGCCGGCGTCGACGGGGTCAAGGTCGGGGTCGGCCCGGGCTCGATCTGCACCACCCGCGTGGTCGCCGGCGTCGGCGTCCCGCAGGTCACCGCGATCTACGAGGCGGCGCAGGCGTGCGCCCCGGCGGGCGTGCCGGTGATCGGCGACGGCGGCCTGCAGTACTCCGGCGACATCGCCAAGGCGCTGGTCGCGGGCGCGGACACCGTCATGCTCGGCTCGCTGCTGGCCGGGTGCGAGGAGAGCCCCGGCGAGCTCGTCTTCGTCAACGGCAAGCAGTACAAGTCCTACCGCGGGATGGGCAGCCTCGGCGCCCAGCAGACCCGCGCCGGCGCCCGGTCCTTCTCCAAGGACCGCTACTTCCAGAACGACGTCGCCGTCGACGACGACTTCGTGCCCGAGGGCGTCGAGGGCCAGGTGCCCTACCGCGGCCCGCTCGGCGCCGTCGCCCACCAGCTCGTCGGCGGCCTGCGCCAGTCGATGTTCTACGTCGGGGCCGAGGACGTCGGGCAGCTCAAGGCGCGCGGCCGGTTCGTCCGGATCACGTCCGCGGGGCTCAAGGAGTCCCACCCGCACGACATCCGGATGACCAACGAGGCCCCGAACTACACCGTCCGCTGACGGCCCCGGGCCCGCCGGCCCCAGCGGCGGGACGACCGCGAGGACTGCCGGGGGTCGGCGGGGGGCCTGCGGCGGGGGAGGGGTGCCGGTCCGACCCTTGTCCGTCCCTGCGGTGTGGGGCAGGCTCGTGAGCCGTGCGCAGGCGCGCACCGGTGACGTCGTCGCACCGGGGAGGTCACCGCCACCCACGGAGGAGGCGCAGCGTGGCGTCCAACAGAGCAGTCGCGTACATCGGCCCCGGCACGGTCGAGGTCCAGGAGATCCCCTACCCCAAGCTCGAGCTGCAGGACGGCCCGGGTGTCAACCCGGCCAACGTCGGCCGGAAGTGCGAGCACGGGGTCATCCTCAAGGTCGTCACCACCAACATCTGCGGCAGCGACCAGCACATGGTGCGGGGCCGCACGACCGCCCCGGAGAACCTCGTGCTGGGCCACGAGATCACCGGCGAGGTGGTCGAGGTCGGCCGCGACGTGGAGTTCATCAAGCAGGGCGACCTGTGCTCCGTGCCGTTCAACATCGCCTGCGGTCGGTGCCGCAACTGCAAGGAGGGCAAGACCGGCATCTGCCTCAACGTCAACCCGGCGCGGCCCGGGGCCGCCTACGGCTACGTCGACATGGGCGGCTGGGTCGGCGGCCAGGCCGAGTACGTCATGGTCCCGTACGCGGACTGGAACCTGCTCTGGTTCCCGGACCGGGACCAGGCCCTGGAGAAGATCACCGACCTGACGATGCTGTCGGACATCTTCCCGACCGGCTTCCACGGCGCCGTCACCGCGGGCGTGAAGCCCGGCTCGACGGTCTACGTGGCAGGGGCGGGGCCGGTCGGCATCGCCGCCGCGGTCGGGGCGCAGCTGCTCGGGGCCTCCGTCGTCATCGTCGCGGACCTCGTGGAGTCGCGGCTGGCGCAGGCGCGCAGCATCGGTTGCGAGACCGTCGACGTGTCGAAGGGGTCGCCCCAGGACCAGATCGAGCAGGTCCTCGGCGTCCCCGAGGTCGACGCGGCCGTCGACGCGGTCGGCTTCGAGGCCCGGGGCCACGGCGCCGACGCCGGCACCGAGGCGCCGGCGACGGTGCTCAACTCGCTGATGGACGTCACCGCGGCGGGCGGCGCCATCGGCATCCCCGGCCTGTACGTCACCGGCGACCCGGGGGGCGTCGACGAGGCGGCCAAGGTCGGTGCCCTGTCCCTGAGCATGGGCACCGGCTGGGCCAAGTCGCTGTCGTTCACGACCGGGCAGTGCCCGGTGATGCGCTACAACCTCGGCCTCATGAAGGCGATCCTCGCCGACAGGGTGCAGATCGCGAAGGCGGTCAACGCGACGGTCATCCCGCTGGACGAGGCGCCGGCCGGCTACGCCGACTTTGACTCCGGGGCGGCCAAGAAGTACGTCATCGACCCCCACGGGATGGTCGCCTGACCCGGCACCGGGGCCGGCGGGGCGGTGCGGCCGCGTGTCTGCGGGCGCACCGCCCCGTCGGTAGGGTTCCGGCGTGAACGAGCTGGAGATCGGACGGGCCAAGCGCGGTCGACGGGCGTACTCGCTGGACGACGTCGCCGTCGTCCCCTCGCGCCGCACGCGCGACCCCGAGGACGTCTCGACCGCGTGGCAGATCGACGCCTACCGCTTCGAGCTCCCGCTGCTAGCCGCCCCGATGGACTCCGTCATGAGCCCGGCCACGGCCGTCGAGGTCGGCCGGCTCGGCGGGCTCGGCGTCCTCGACCTGGAGGGCGTGTGGACGCGGTACGACGACCCCGAGCCGCTGCTGGCCGAGATCGCCGAGCTCGACCCGGCCGCGGCCACCGTCCGGATGCAGGAGGTGTACGCCGAGCCGATCCGCCCCGAGCTGGTCCGTGACCGGCTCGCCGAGATCCGCGCTGCCGGCGTCACCGTCGCGGGGTCGCTGAGCCCGCAGCGCACCCAGGAGCTGTGGCAGACCGTCGCCAAGGCCGGCGTCGACCTGTTCGTCATCCGCGGCACCACCGTGTCCGCCGAGCACGTGTCGGCCCGCAGCGAGCCGCTCAACCTCAAGCGCTTCATCTACGAGCTCGACGTGCCCGTCATCGTCGGCGGCGCCGCGACGTACACCGCGGCGCTGCACCTCATGCGGACCGGTGCGGCGGGCGTGCTCGTCGGCTTCGGCGGCGGGGCCGCGCACACCACCCGCAAGACGATGGGTATCCACGCCCCGATGGCGACGGCCCTGGCGGACGTCGCCGGTGCCCGCCGGGACTACCTCGACGAGTCCGGCGGCCGCTACGTCCACGTCATCGCCGACGGCGGCATGGGCCTGTCCGGCGCGGTCGTCAACGCCGTGGCCTGCGGCGCGGACGCGGTCATGCTCGGCGCGGCGCTCGCCCGCGCCGAGGAGGCCCCCGGCCGCGGCTGGCACTGGGGCTCCGAGGCCCACCACGCCGTGCTGCCCCGCGGCGAGCGGGTGCACGTCGGCACGGTGGCACCGCTGCAGGAGATCCTCCTCGGACCGGGTCGCAGCGCGGACGGCACGACGAACATGTTCGGCGCGCTCCGCCGGGCCATGGCGACGACCGGCTACCTCGACGTCAAGGAGTTCCAGCGCGTCGAGATGGTCGTCTCGCCCTACCGCCCGGCCTGAGGGCGGCGGCGCCCGGCGGCGAGGGCGGCCTCCGGCGGGACCTGGGCGGGCACCGGCCGCGCCCGGCCCGACGTCGCCCAGCCGAAGGTGTGCTGGACCGCGCGGCCCCAGTCCTCGTAGTCGCCCTGGCGCCGGTCCGAGCCCTCGGCGGGCAGCCAGCGTCCCGCCCGGTGCCAGTTGCGGCGCAGCCCCTGCAGGTCCGGCCAGTATCCGACGGCGAGCCCCGCGGCGTACGCGGCGCCCAGCGACACGGTCTCGCTGACCATCGGGCGCACGACCGGCACGCCGAGGACGTCGGCGACGGTCTGCATGAGCAGGTTGTTGCTCGTCATGCCGCCGTCGACCTTGAGCGCGGTGAGCGCCACGCCGGAGTCGGCGTCCATCGCGTCGACGACGTCGCGGGTCTGCCACGCCGTCGCCTCCAGCACAGCCCGGGCCAGGTGGCCCTTGGTGATGTACGAGGTCAGCCCGACGACCACGCCGCGGGCCTCGGGGCGCCAGTGCGGGGCGAACAGCCCCGAGAACGCCGGCACGATGAAGCAGCCGCCGGCGTCGGACACCGTGAGGGCGAGCGTCTCGATCTCGGGGGCGCTGGAGATCAGGCCCAGGTTGTCGCGGAACCACTGCACGAGGGACCCGGTGACGGCGATCGCGCCCTCCAGCGCGTACTGCACCGGCTCGTCGCCGAGCTTGTAGGCGACCGTCGACAGCATCCCGTGAGTGGAGCGCGGCAGCTCGGAGCCGGTGTGCAGCAGCACGAAGCTGCCGGTGCCGTAGGTGCACTTGGCCTCGCCGGGGGAGAAGCACGTCTGCCCGAACAGCGCGGCCTGCTGGTCGCCCATCGCCGCGGCGATCCGCACCCCGGGCACGACGGTCGTCGTCTCGCCGTACACCTCGCTGGAGGAGCGGATCTGCGGCAGCAGCGCCATCGGCACGCCCATCGCCGCGCAGACCTCCGGCGACCACTCCAGCGAGCGCAGGTCCATGAGCATCGTCCGGCTGGCGTTGGTGACGTCGGTGACGTGGATGCCGCCGTCCGGCCCGCCGGTGAGGTTCCACACCAGCCAGGTCTCCATGGTCCCGAACAGCACGTCGCCGCGCTCGGCCCGCTCCCGCAGCGACGGGTCCTGCTCGAGCAGCCACGCGATCTTGGGACCGGAGAAGTAGGTGAGCAGCGGCAGGCCGCAGACGTCGGCGAACCGGTCCACCCCGACGTCGCCGGCCAGGCGCTCGATGACCTGCTGGGTGCGCACGTCCTGCCAGACGACCGCGGGGGCGACGGGCTCCCCGGTCCGCCGGTCCCACAGCACCGTGGTCTCGCGCTGGTTGGCGATCCCGAGGGCGACGACCTGGTCCGCGGTGGCGCCGACGTCGGCCAGCGCCTCCGGCAGGACCCGGCCGACGTTGCGCCAGATCTCCGCGGCGTCGTGCTCGACCCAGCCCGGCCGGCGGTAGTGCTGGCGGTGCTCGCGCTGGGCCACCGAGGCGAGCCGGCCTGCGGCGTCGAAGAGGATGCAGCGGGTCGACGTAGTGCCCTGGTCGATCGCGGCGACGTACCGCTCGGCGACGCTCACGCGGCGAAGTCCCGCGACATCGTCCGGGCGACCGCGCGCACCTGGGTGACGAACCGGGTGCGCACCTGGCCGCGCCCGTCGCACAGCCGCTCGACGTCGCCGCTCACCTCGACCGCGGCCACGACGATGCCGCCGCGGCCCCGGACCGGTGCGGCGACCGCTGCCTGGCCGAGGACGAGCTCCTCGACCTCGGTGGCCGTGCCGTCGCGGCGCACCGCCTCCAGGTGCCGGGTGATGGCGCCCGGCTCGGTGACGGTGCGGTGGGTCCGCAGCTCCTGGTGCCGGGACAGCACCTGCGCCTGCGCCGACGGGTCGAAGGCCAGGAGCACCTTGCCCATGGCGCTGGCGTGCACCGGCAGGCGCAGCCCCGTGCGCATGTCCTGCTCGCTGTCGTCGGGGCGGAAGACGTGGTGGACGACCTCGACCTCGAGGCCGCGCAGCACCCCGACGTGCACCTGCTCGCCGGCCCGCGACGCCAGGGTGTCCGCCCAGTTGAGCGTGAGCGACCGGACGGTGCTGGCGTCGAGGGCGTGGCCGCCGAGCGCGGTGAGCCGGTCGCCGACCTCGTAGCGGCCGGTGGTGGCGTCCTGGCCGAGGAAGCCGACGTCGACGAGGGTGCGGAGGATGCCGTGCGTGGTGCCCTTGGCCAGGCCGAGCGCGGCCGACACCTCCAGCAGCGTGAGCCCGCGGGGACCGGCCGAGACGACGCGCAGGACGGCCGCCGCCCGCTCGATCGACTGGATCGTCCCCGCCACGTCCGCAGGCTAGGCCCGGCGGGGGCCCGGCGGGCCAGGTCGGCGATGCCGACCTCGACGGGGTCGACGATGCCGACCGTGCGTGGGTCGCCGATGCCGACCGGTGACCGTTGTGCGGCCCGGCGGGCCTCCATAGCGTCCTGGGCGGACAGGGGCGCCGAGCGGGCGCCCGACAGGCCCCCGTCGACGACGACGGGCACGGAGCAAGGGAGCTCTCGATGGACGGCACGCTCGGCACGGTGTTCGTGTCAGAACTGGTGGGGACCACGTTCCTGCTGCTGCTCGGCTGCGGGGTGGTGGCCAACGTCGCCCTCGCCCGCACCAAGGGGGAGGCCGGCGGCTTCCTGCTCGTCAACTTCGGCTGGGGCCTGGCGGTGTTCGCCGGGGTCTACGCCGGCTACAAGTCCGGGGCGCACCTCAACCCGGCGGTCACCCTCGGCCTGCTGGCGAACGGGGTCGAGGAGTACGGCCCCGACATCCCCGTGACGGTCGGCACCACGCTCGTCTACATCGTCGCCCAGCTCCTCGGCGGCATCCTCGGCGCGACGCTGTGCTGGCTCGCCTACCGCCAGCACTTCGACGCGACCGACGACGCCGGCTCGCAGCTGGCCGTGTTCTCCACGGCGCCGGCGATCCGCCACCCGGTGTGGAACGTGGTGACCGAGGTCATCGGCACCTTCGTCCTCGTGTTCGTCATCATCATGTTCGGCAACACCCCGTCGGAGGTGGGGCCGCTCGCGGTGGCCCTGCTGGTCGTCGGCATCGGCGCCTCGCTCGGCGGGCCCACCGGCTACGCCATTAACCCCGCCCGCGACCTCGGCCCGCGCATCGCCCACGCGCTGCTCCCGATGCGCGGCAAGGGGCCCAGCGACTGGGGCTATGCCTGGGTCCCGGTCGTCGGCCCCGTCATCGGCGGCGTCCTCGCGGGGCTGGCGGCGGCCGCCTACGCCTGAGCCGACCGCCCGCGGGCCGGGGACCGGCACGAGCACGACCAGCACCACCACCAGGACCAGCACCGTCAGCACGCACCCACGATGGAGAGGGACAGACCAATGGCAGATTTCGTCGGCGCAGTCGACCAGGGGACCACGAGCTCACGCTTCATGATCTTCGACCACGAGGGCAACGAGCGCGGCAAGTACCAGCTCGAGCACGAGCAGATCCTCCCGCAGGCGGGCTGGGTGGAGCACAACCCCGTGGAGATCTGGGAGCGCACCAGCTCGGTCATCAAGACCGCCCTGGGCCGGGCGGGGCTGCAGAGCAGCGACCTCGCCGCCCTCGGCATCACCAACCAGCGCGAGACCGCCGTGGTGTGGGACCGGACGACCGGCCGCCCGTACTACAACGCCATCGTCTGGCAGGACACCCGCACCGACCGGATCGCCAGCAAGCTCGACCGCGAGGGCAAGGGCGACGTCATCCGGCGCAAGGCCGGCATCCCGCCCGCCACGTACTTCTCGGCCGGCAAGGTGCAGTGGATCCTCGAGAACGTCGACGGGGTCCGGGCCGCGGCCGAGCGCGGCGACGCGGTCTTCGGCAACACCGACTCGTGGCTGCTGTGGAACCTCACGGGCGGGACCGACGGGGGCGTCCACGTCACCGACCCCACCAACGCCTCGCGCACCATGCTCATGGACCTGGAGACGCTGGACTGGGACGACGAGCTCCTGTCGTTCTTCGACATCCCCCGCCAGATGCTGCCGGAGATCAAGCCCTCGTCCTGCCCGACGGGCTACGGCACCACCCTGCGCACCGGCCCCCTGGCGGGCGAGGTGCTGCTCACCGGCGACCTGGGCGACCAGCAGGCCGCCATGGTCGGGCAGGTCTGCCTGGCCCCCGGCGAGGCCAAGAACACCTACGGCACCGGCAACTTCATGCTCCTCAACACCGGCGAGGAGCTGGTGCGGTCGGAGTCCGGGCTGCTCACGACCGTCTGCTACCAGTTCGGCGACGCGAAGCCGGTGTACGCCCTGGAGGGGTCGATCGCCGTCACCGGGTCCGCCGTGCAGTGGCTGCGGGACCAGCTGGGCATCATCTCCGGCGCCGCGCAGTCCGAGGCGCTGGCCCGGCAGGTGCCCGACTCCGGCGGCGTGTACTTCGTGCCGGCCTTCTCCGGGCTCTTCGCGCCGTACTGGCGCTCCGACGCGCGCGGCGCGATCGTCGGTCTGTCGCGGTTCAACACCAACGCCCACCTGGCGCGGGCCACCCTCGAGGCCATCTGCTACCAGTCCAAGGACGTCGTCGACGCGATGGAGAAGGACTCGGGCGTGCACCTGGAGGTCCTCAAGGTCGACGGCGGCGTGACCGCCAACGACCTCTGCATGCAGATCCAGGCCGACGTGCTCGGCGTCGAGGTGTCCAAGCCCGTCGTGGCCGAGACGACCGCCCTCGGCGCCGCCTACGCCGCGGGCCTGGCGGTCGGGTTCTGGAAGGACACCGACGAGCTGCGCCAGAACTGGAACGAGGACCGGCGCTGGAGCCCCGCCTGGGACGACACCCAGCGCTCCGAGGGCCACGCGCAGTGGAAGAAGGCCGTCGACCGCACCCTGGACTGGGTGGACGTCGAGTGACGCGCACCGCCTGAGCAGCACCGCCCGACCGCACCGCCGGTCCCACGCCCCGGCCGGCCGGGCGCGACCCCCCGCGGGCCGCGCCCGGCCGACCGGGCGGACAATGGACGAACCTCCCACCGCACCTGGAGACGCGCATGACGACCACGACCCCGCCCCCCGTCGAGATGATCGGCCGCGAGCTGTCGCACCGCGGCCGGCTCGGGCCCGCCGACCGCGAGCACGCCCTCGCGGCGGTCCAGCAGGACGAGCTGGACGTGGTGGTGGTCGGCGGCGGCGTCGTCGGCACCGGTGCCGCGCTCGACGCGGCCACCCGCGGCCTGACCGTCGCGCTCATCGAGGCCCGCGACTTCGCCTCGGGCACGTCCAGCCGCTCGAGCAAGCTCGTCCACGGCGGGCTGCGCTACCTGGAGATGCTCGACTTCGCCCTGGTGCGGGAGGCGCTGCGGGAGCGCGGTCTCATCCTCACCCGGCTCGCCCCGCACCTGTGCCGGCCGGTGCCGTTCCTCTACCCGCTGCAGCACCGGGTGTGGGAGCGGGCGTACATCGGCTCCGGGATCATGCTGTACGACCTGATGAGCCTGGGCGGCGGGCACTCCACCGGCGTCCCGTTCCACAAGCACCTCACCCGCAAGCAGGTGCTCCGCCAGGTCCCGTCGCTCAAGAAGGACGCGATGGTCGGGGCGATCCAGTACTACGACGCCCAGATCGACGACGCCCGGCACACCATGGGCCTGGCCCGCACGGCCGCCGCGTACGGCGCCCACGTCATCAGCCGCACCCGCGTCACCGGCTTCCTCCGCGAGGGCGAGCGCGTCGTCGGCGTCGTGGCCGAGGACCTGGAGACCGGCCAGGAGGTGCACGTCCGGGCCAAGCAGGTCATCAACGCCACCGGCGTGTGGACCGACGACACCCAGGAGATGGTGGGCGGCCGCGGGCAGTTCAAGGTCCGCGCCAGCAAGGGCATGCACCTGGTCGTGCCCAAGGACCGGATCCAGTCCGCCACCGGGATGATCCTGCGGACCGAGAAGTCCGTCCTCTTCGTCATCCCGTGGGGCCGGCACTGGATCATCGGCACCACCGACACCGACTGGACCCTCGACAAGGCCCACCCCGCCGCGTCGAGCAAGGACATCCAGTACCTGCTCGACCACGTCAACGCCGTGCTCGAGCGGCCGCTGACGCACGAGGACGTCGAGGGCGTCTACGCCGGGCTCCGCCCGCTGCTGAGCGGGGAGTCCGACTCCACGTCCAAGCTGTCGCGCGAGCACGTCGTGGGCCACCCCGTGCCGGGCCTGGTCGTGGTCGCCGGCGGGAAGTACACGACCTACCGAGTGATGGCGCGCGACGCCGTCGACGAGGCCGTGCGCTCGCTGCCGTTCCGGGTGCCCGACTCGTGCACGGAGAAGATCCCCATGGTGGGCGCCAGCGGCTGGGAGGCGGCCTGGAACTCCCGCGTCCGCACCGCCGAGCGCTCGGGCCTGCACGTGGCGCGGGTCGAGCACCTGCTGCGCCGCTACGGCACCGACACCGACGACGTCGTGGCGATCGTCGCCGGCGACGCCTCGCTGGGGGAGCCGCTGCCCGGGGCCGAGGACCACCTGCGCGCCGAGGTCGTCTACGCCTGCTCGCACGAGGGCGCGCGCCACCTCGAGGACGTCCTGGCACGCCGGACCCGGATCTCCATCGAGACCTTCGACCGGGGGGTCGGCGCCGCCCGCCCCGCCGCCGAGCTCATGGCCACGGTGCTCGGCTGGGGCCCGGACCAGGTCGACCGCGAGGTGGAGAACTACCTCGCCCGGGTCGCCGCCGAGCGGGAGAGCCAGGAGCAGCCCGACGACGAGACCGCCGACGCGGTGCGCCTCGGCGCCCCCGAGGTCGTGCCGATCCGCTGAGCGGGCGTGGCGCGCCCCGCCCGGGCGGGATGCCCGGGCAGACGTCCGGGGGACCGGGGCGGGGCGCGCGTACGGTGACGGGCATGCGCACCGCCACCGCGCCCGACGTCGCCGTCGCCGCCGACGGCCGGGGACCCGTCCCGTCCCCCGCCGGCCCCGTGGTGCCGGAAGACGGATCGT